>JANLXF010000039.1:0-1700 GCA_031364965.1 Actinomycetes bacterium
GCGACCAGCGCGTCCGGATCAGCTTCGACGGCAAGGTCAACCAACATGTCGGGTACGACGTCGAGGTCGACCCGCGTGCCCCCGAGATCGCGGGCGTGCTTCGCGATGCCTACATCTCGCTCGACTACATCCCGCGACACGAGATCCGCGTCGGCCAGCAGAAAACGACGTTCGGCTGGGAAAATTCGATCTCGTCGTCCAGGCTCTTCTTCGTGAACCGGGCGGAGCTGTCGGACAACCTGTCCCGCGCCATCAACCTGCGCGACATCGGACTCGGCCTCGAAGGCTCTCTGCCGCTCACCCCCCGCTTCCGGCTCGAGGACGCCTTCACGCTGGTGAACGGGGCGGGCAGCAATGTGCAGGCCGACAATACGTCGAGAAAGAACGTCTGGGGGCGAGTTGGCCTGCGCTATCGGGACTCGAGCATCACGGTCCGCGTCGGCGCGTCGGGCGCGAGCGGCGACCAGTTCGAGGTTGCCGATCCTGGTCCGCCGCCCGCAGACGCATTCACGGTCGAGTTCACCCGCTACGGCACCGACATCCAGATCGATCATCGCCTCGCATTCGTCTCGGCGGAGTACGTGTCGAGCAGCGACAAGGTGGTGGACAGCGCCGATCCCAGTGAGAAACGCGCCGGCTACTTCGGGCTTCTTGCCGTGAAGACACGGTGGCACGCGGGTCCCGTGTTTCGCTACGACGTGCTCGAGGATTTCAATCGGGTGACCGTCGGTGCGTATGTGGGACTGCCGGCCAATGACGTGAGCCTGCTCCTCAACTACGAGGTGTTCCGGGACGACATGGGCAAGCACGACGACCGGTATTATGCGCGGCTGCAGGTCCGGTTCTGACCGCACGCGACATGCCCCGACTCGAGTTCAAGTATCTCGTCCCGGAGACGCTGCTCGCTCCGCTCCGGCGCGCGATCGCACCCTTCGTCCGCGCGGACGACTACGCGTCCCCGCACGACGATGGGGCGTGGATGGGCTACACGGTTCGCAGCATCTATTTCGACACGTCACGGCTCACGCACTATTACCAGATCGAGGAGGGAGTACAGCGGCGCGCGAAGCTGCGCATCCGCGGGTACGACCAGTACCGGGCCGGCGACGACGTCATTCTCGAGATCAAGCGGAAGAACGGGCCACTGTCCTCGAAGCAGCGCGCGGCGGTCCCCTACCCGTTGCTCGAGCCGCTGCTCGCCAGCGGTGACGTGGGGCGCCTCGTGCATCCGACACCGGACGCACCCGACTCCGTGGCGAACGCCGGGCACTTCGTGTTTCGCCTGCGTCGCGATGCCCTGCACCCCGTGCTCCAGGTCGTGTACGATCGCGAGCCCCACGTGGGGCTCACGGAGCCCTCCCTGCGCATCACGCTGGATCGGAACATCCGCTCCATTCCGTTTCCATCGCTCGCGCAACTGTTCGAGGAGCGCGCGGCGCGATCGTCCTGGCCGCAGCACTTCGTGCTCGAGGTCAAGTACGACCTGCCGTACGGGTTTCCGGCCTGGCTTCGCGCGTTCCTCACCGAGCACGGGCTCACCCGGGCGTCGCTCTCCAAGTATCGCGCCGGCGTGGCCGATCAGGGCCTGACGCGTACGCCCTCGCGCGCCCGGGTGCTCGGCTCGGCGTCGTGGGCCCTGGTCCAACCCTTCTCCTGGGAGGGCGCGTCCGATGCGGCGCGTCTGGCATCGGCGTGAACCC
>JANLXF010000055.1:0-5738 GCA_031364965.1 Actinomycetes bacterium
TCGACCAGCCCCGCCGACCGCAGCTCGTCGATCATCGCCTCGGCCGGGTCGCCGGGGGCCACCATGGCGCCCACCCCGGGGCCTTGCGCGGCGGGGACGAAGACCGCCCGACCGCCGCCCGCGCGAGCGGGGATCGAGAACACCGCCACCTCATCGGTGGCGTCGTGGAGCGTGACGTCGGACGAGAGGACGTAGGGATCGAGCATCGCCTCGATGCGGTCGGGCTGCGATGTCTCCTGGAGCAGCCAGAAGCCCTCTCCATCGTGGACCACGGTGAGGTCGGCCCGGATCCTCCCCGTGGGGGTGAGCAGCAGGGAGCGCCGTGACCGGCCGGGTTCGAGGGAGGCGATATCGGCGGTGACCAGGTCGTGGAGCCATGCCGCCGCATCGGCCCCCGTGACGCGGATCGCGCGAACGGGCGCCCGGACGTACCCACGCTCCTCGACCAGCGCGGCGAGCTCGTCACGCGGTGCCTCGACGGGTTCCATGCCTCTGGGAGGATTATCCGCGATGGACGTCCCGCATACCCTCGTCGTCACCAACGACTATCCGCCGCGTGTCGGGGGGATCCAGCGCACGCTCGAGGCGCTGGTGTCCCAGCTGCCGCCCGACCGCGTGTCGGTCTTCTGCCCGGACTGGGACGACGCCGAGGCGTTCGACGCGGCGGCGCCCTATCGCGTGCTGCGGCAGCGCGAGCGCTTCCTGTGGCCCACCCCGGACCTCGCCCGCCGTGTGGAGGACGCCGTCCGCGAGACCGGGGCCGAGGTCGTGCTCTTCGGCGCGACCTACCCGCTCGCGATGATCGGACCGCGGCTCGCCTCGCGCGGGACCCCGTATCTGGCCGCCGCGCACGGATTCGAATACTGGCTGTCGGTGATCCCGGGGTCCCACGGCCTGGTGCGCTACGCGACCTCCAAAGCCTCGCGGGTGCCCGTGTTGTGCAGCCGCTTCATCGCCCGGACGGTCCGCACCGCCGTGCCCGATCGCGTGCCGGTGTCGGTGCTGTATCCGGGGGCCGACATCGAGGCGTTCCGGCCCGACCTGCCGACCGACGATCTCCGCGAGCGATACGGCATCGGCGAACGCCCGCTCGTGGTCTGCGTGAGCCGGCTCGTGGCCCGCAAGGGGCAAGACGTGCTGATCCGAGGGATGACCGAGGTCCGCGAGCGGGTGCCCGGCGCGACCCTGCTGATCGTCGGCGGCGGCCCCTACGAGGACGACTTGCGCGCGCTGGCCGCCGCCGCGCCGGAGGGATCCGTCCTCTTCGCCGGGCAGGTCTCCGAGGCCGACCTGCCACGGCACTACGCGCTCGGCGACGTCTTCGCCATGCCGTGCCGGACCCGGCTCGGGGGGCTTGAGGTCGAGGGATGGGGGAACGTGTTCATCGAGGCCGCGGCGTGCGCACGTCCGGTGGTCGTGGGCGACTCCGGCGGGGCGCGCGAGGCGCTCGTGGACGGCGAGACCGGGATCTTGGTCGACGGGGCCGACGTGGGGGCGGTCGCGGAGGCCGTCGGAGCCCTGCTCGCCGATCCCGCGCGCGCTCGGCAGATGGGCGAGGCGGGGCGCGCCCGGGTCGAACGGTCCCACGCGTGGCCCGCGATCGCCGAACGGCTGGTCCTGTGGCTCCAGGAGGCGGCGGGCTGAGGTCGCTCGCCGGCGACGGACGACGGTACCCTGCGCCCATGGACGGCCCACCCACGACCGAGGAAGAGCGCCGCTGCCCCCGATGCGAGGCGCTGGTCGCCGCGGACGCCGAGTGGTGCGGGCAATGCTTCACCCCGCTCGGTGAGCCCGAACCTGAGCCGGAGCCGACCCCCGATGCCGCTGCAGAGCCCACCGCGGGTGCCGGCGACGCACCGCGCACGGTTCCCACCTGGCCGTGCCCGGCGTGCGGTCACGAGAACGCGATCGAACACGATGCGTGCGCGATCTGCGGCACGCCGTTCGCGGTGTTGATGCGTCAGGACGAGCCGCGGCCCGTCGTCGATCCGAAGGACGCCCTGGCCTGGTCGCTCGTGTTCCCGGGTCTGGGCCATCGCAAGGTCGGGCACGGGATGGACGGGCTCGCGCGCGGCGTATTGTTCGCGATGCTCTTCGCGATGGCGTTGTTGACGGGTCTGTCCGGGGTGCGATCGGGGATGGTCTTCGGGCTCTTCGCCGCGTTCATGACGCTCGCGCTTGCGACCTACCTGGGCTCGGCCTTCGAGGCCTACCAGATGGCGCAGGGCAGCCCGCCGCTCGTCACCGCGCGGACCCTGTTATGGGTGACCGTCGGCGTGATCGTGCTCTCGATGGCGGTGCTCGCGCTGACCGTGGTGACCGCCTCCAGACGCTAGGATGCCCCGGGATGGAGCACGCGGAGGGTTCGATCGAGATCGAGGCGCCGCTCGAGGACATCGTGGAAGTCCTCGAGGACTTCGAGGCGTACATCGACTGGGCCGACGTTCGCAGCGTCGAGGTCCTGCAGCGCGGAGAGGGCGGCCGCGCGACGCGGGTGGCGTTCGAGGTCGACGTCCCTGTGCTCGGCAAGGCGGGGTACACGCTCGCCTATCAGTACGCGGCCGGGGACACGGGCATGTCGTGGGTCACGACCGAGGCACGCGGCGCGGTCCGCGACATCCGCGGCGAGTATCTGTTCCACGAGCTGGACGACGGCACCCGCGTCACCTACCGGCTCGGTGTCGAGCTGGGCGTTCTGGTGCCCGGGTTCCTGCGTTCCGAGGGCGCGAAGCGCGTGATCGAGAACGCCCTCGAAAAGCTCAAGCGCCGCGTCGAGATGGGCTGAGCGCCCGGCCGGTTCCCTTCTCCGTCACGACCCGGCACCTGCCGGCCGTTCACCCTGGTGCGCGGGTGCCGTAGATTGTGGCCATGCGGGTCATCCTCTTCACGGGCAAGGGCGGGGTCGGCAAGACCACCGTGGCGGCGGCGACGGCGGTTCGCGCCGCCCGCGAGGGCAAGCGCACGCTGGTGATGTCGACCGACCCCGCGCACTCGCTGGGTGATTCCTTCGAGGTCGAGATCGGGTCGCAGCCCACCCCGATCGCCGACCTGCTGTGGGCGCAGCAGATCGATGCGCAGGAACGGCTCGAGGACAACTGGCGCGAGATCCAGGACTACTTCATCCAGCTGATGAACTGGGCGGGCACCGAGACGATCCAGGCCGAGGAGCTCACGGTGATCCCGGGGCTGGACGAGATCTTCGCGCTGATCGATGTGAAGACCCACGTGGAGAGCGGCGAGTTCGACATGCTCGTCGTCGACTGCGCTCCCACCGCCGAGACCCTCCGCCTCCTGAGCCTGCCCGAGGTCATGAACTGGTACATCGAGCGGATCTTCCCCGTGGAGCGCAAGGTCGTGCGCGCCGTCCGCCCGATCGTGTCGAAGATGACCACCCTTCCGATCGCGGGCGACCAGGTCTTCGCCGCGGTGGAGCGGCTCCACCGCAACCTCGACGACGTGAAGACGATCCTGACCGACGAGTCGGTGTCGTCGGTGCGCCTGGTCGTGAACCCCGAGAAGATGGTGATCGCGGAGGCCCGGCGCACCTACACCTACCTCGGGCTGTTCGGGTACCGCGTCGACGCCGTGGTCGTGAACCGCATCATCCCGCAGGAGGTCGAGGACCCCTACTTCGGCAAATGGAAGGACATCCAGGCCGAGCATCTGGCCACCGTGCGGGAGTCCTTCGAGCCGGTGCCGATCCTCGAGGCCCGTCTCTTCGAGCGCGAGATGGTGGGGATCCCGCTCCTGATCGAGATGGGTGAAGAGGTGTACGGAGCCCTCGACGCCACCGCGATCTTGTTCCACGACGACCCGATCCGCGTCCGCAAGCGGGGCACCGGCTACGTGCTCTCGATGCGGCTGCCGTTCGTCTCCCACGACGACATGGACATCCACCGGCGGGGCGACGAGCTCTTCGTGCGCGTCGGGTCGTACAAGCGCAACCTGATCCTGCCGCAGACGCTGAAACGGATGGTCGTGAGCGAGGCGAACTTCGCCGGCGACCACCTCGAGATCTTCTTCGCCAGGGTCGAGGAGCCGACCACCACGGGATGACCGCCACCGGGGCGCAGGCGATCGGGCTCGACGTGGGCGGGACCAAGACCGCGGCGATCCGCGTCACCGTGGAAGGCGCCGTGCTCGCGCGCCAGACCCTTCCGACACCCGCCAACGACATGCAGGCCACGCTCGACACCATGGTCGAGGTCGCGCGCGGCGTGATCGCGCCCGAGGTGCGGGCGATCGGGATCGGCGCCGCCGGGCTGGTCGAAAAGGACACGGGCCGTCTCACGTTCGCCCCGAACCTCGCCTGGCGCAACGCGCCGCTCGCCCAGCATCTGTGGGACGCACTCGGACTGCCGACCCTGGCGGACAACGACGCGAACGCCGCCGCGTGGGGCGAGTTCCGGCTCGGCGCGGCCGTGGGCCACCGCCACGTGCTGTTCGCGGGAGCCGGGACGGGGATCGGCGGCGGGATCATCGTCGGCGGCCAGCTCGTCCGGGGCGCCCATGGGTTCGCAGGGGAGATCGGGCACATCATCGTGGACCCCGACGGCCCGCTGTGCGGCTGCGGGAACCGCGGGTGCTGGGAGCAATTCGCGAGCGGCCACGCGATCACACGAGCGGGGCGTGACGCCGCGCGCCAGCACCCGCAGTCGATGATCGCCCGCCGCTCCGGCAGCGACCCCGCCAAGGTCACCGGCGAGATCGTGACCGAGTCCGCCCGCGCGGGCGACCCGATCGCCCGCGGCATCCTCGCCGCGGTGGGCAAGAGCCTGGGCGAGGGGCTGGCGGGGCTCGCGAACGTGCTCGATCCCGAGATCGTCGTGGTGGGCGGCGGCGCGGCCGCGGCCGGGAACCTGCTGATGGAGCCCGCCCGGGCGGCGTTCGTCTCTTCGATCGAGGCGGCCGCGCATCGGCCACGGGTGCCGCTCGTGACGGCCGCCCTCGGCAACGACGCCGGCGCGATCGGGGCGGCGATGATGGCGCTCGAGACCCTCGCGTGAAGCTCGGGATCTCTCTTCCGGTGTTCACGGCCGACGTGTCGCGCCCGATGGAGATCGCCGATCGCTGCGCCGCGCTGGGGGTCGACGGCGTGTTCTCGCCCGACCACCTGTTCCCACCGGTGTTCTATCCGCCGTCGGGGCCGGATCGGCCGGCGCTCGAGCCGTTCACCTTGCTCGCGGCGGTCGCGGCCCGCCATCCTTCGATGGCGGTGGGCACGTTGGTCACTCGGGTGACCTTGCGTCCGGCCGGGCTCCTGGCGAAGGAGGCGGCGGCGCTCGACGCGATGAGCGGTGGCCGGGCGATCCTCGCGGTGGGGAGCGGCGACCGGGCGTCGCTCCCCGAACATGAGACGTACGGGATCGCCTTCCCCTCGGTCGCGGATCGGCTGCGGCTGCTCGAGGAGTCGGTCACCGCGATGCGGGCGCTGTTCGACGGGCGGAGCTGGCCCGGCGGCGCGAAGGTACCGGCCTTGGCGGGCCCCCTGGTCCCGCCGGGTTCGCCCGAGCTCTGGGTCGGAGGGCGTTCCGAGGCAGTGCTCTCGATCGCCGCGCGCACCGCCGACGCCTGGAACGGATGGGGCCAGGACGCGGAGGCGTTCGCGGCGAGCTCGGCGAAGCTCCGGCAGCTCGCCGAGGGCCGCGATGTCGCGCCGACCTGGGGCGGGATCGCCCTGGTAGGCGAGGACCGGGCCGATCTCGACCGGCTGCTCGCCGACCGCGACCGTCGAGGCC
>JANLXF010000056.1:0-12542 GCA_031364965.1 Actinomycetes bacterium
GAGGACGATCTCGCCCTCTGACAACACGACACGCCCGACATCGTGCAGCACGACGCCGCGTCCGGGCGACGTCAGGTGGAACCAGAGGCCGACGCGCGTGAATCTGCCGCTGGCATCGCCGGAGATCTGGTAGGCGTCGCGACCCGACAGGGATGTCCCGTTCTCGGTGTTAGTCACCACGAGGGTCTCCCGGATGCGGTCTCGCTGCAGGACGAAGTTCCCTTGGGCGTCCGTGAAGATCGTTCCGTAGCCGGTTCCGGTCCATTCGAAGCGCGTCGGGAACGAGCAGAAGTCCGAGGTGGTGAACGAGTTGACATAGCTGAGGGAGTGCCGTTCTGGCGCTGCAGCGTGACCGGGCCCCGCGGGCACACCCATCGAGATAGCGGCGGTCAGGATGGTGCCGATGGCCCTGCGCATCCGAGTCTCCTCTCGACGGGCGCCAGTGTGTGCTCGACCAGTAGACCGGGTCAACAGCCCGCGATACACAGAGATCTACCGCACCCGGACGACGTTCGTGGCACCCGCCCGAACTTACGCGTGCCGCACGGTCCGTCCCGCGACGAGGCGAGGCTCATCGGCGGTCATCATGTGGCGTCCGGTGGCCATCAGCCAGAGCACCACCATCGTCCCGATCAGGACGGCCAGCATCGTCTCGCTGGAGGCGACGATCGCCCAAACACCCGCGATCAGCGCGACGAGACCGAGCAGCGAGCCCACCGCCGTATAGGACGCGGGCGGTCGGTCCTGCGCCTGCGGGGAGTACGCGCTCGCCATCCGCTTGGCATCGCTCGTGCAGGCGAGCCACCCCAGCGCGAACGCGGCCACCGCCACCGCCCGCGTCGAGGTCCCCTTCAACACGGTGCCGGTCTGCCACAAGCCGTACCCCACCGCGGCCACCGCCACGGCTATCGTCGCCATCCCGTCTCTCCATGTGAGGTGCATGTCGGCCCTCCTACTCGCCCGGCTCCGGAGCGGTCACCCCTGCGGAGCCACCGCAAGCGTCGCACCCGGTCGCGCCCGCCGGTCCGGTCGTTCGGCCTGGGCTCGCGGGGACCCCGCGCCCACGATCCGTGCGCTCAGCCGAGGATCCGGGCGTCCCGGTATCCCGCGGCCAGCGCCCCGCCGTGCTCGAACCGGAACGGGTCGAACGCGGCAAGCCCAGGGTCCACGTCAACGCCCGTGATCAGGTCGGCGATGTGGCCGGCGAGTGCCGGCGCGAGCTTGAACCCATGGCCACTCGTCCCGGCATCGACGAACACCCCCGCTGCGATCTCGCCGATCACGGGCTGCCAGTCGGGGCTCACGTCGTACAGGCTCGCCCATCCGCGCGTCGACCGGGCACCGGAAAGCCCGGGGACGCGGAACGCCGCCATCGACGCCAGGCGCGCCACCTCGTCGGGGGCGATCTGCTCGGCGTAGCGATCGGGGTCGACCTCGGGCTCGGGATGCACCGGGCCCATCAGGAACTGCTCGTCCCCTTCCGGACGGAAGTAGTAGCCCTGGATCAGGTCGCTGTGTGCCGGCACGGGGTCGGCCGAGGCCCATCGGAACGTACCCACGATGTGCCGCTCGACCGTCAGGGGAAGATCGACCCCGGCCTGCAGCGCGAGCGGCTTCGTCCAGGGGCCCGCCGCGATCAGGATCCGGCCGCAGTCCGTCTTCGTCCCGTCGGCCGTGACCAGGACGCCCCCGCCCCGCGCCGCCGGCTCCAGCGAGACCACGAGACTCCCCGACCGGATCTCGGCGCCCGCAGCCGCCGCCGCGCGCGCGAGGCCATCGGTGACGGCGTGCGGGTCGGCGTAGCCCGCCCCGTGCTCGAACGCCGCCACGCCGACGCCTTCGAGCTCGGATCCCGGAAGCTGCGCGGCGATCTCGTCGGGCTCCCAGAGGTCGGTCGTGATCCCGAGCTCGTTCAGCCGGTCGACCGCGGCCCGCACCGCCTCGCGGTCCTCGGGCGGGTGCAGGTAGCGGAACCCCGTCCGGCGGAAGCCGGCGTCGACCCCGGTGAGCTCCTCGAAACGCTCGAACATCGCGATGCTGTCGCGCGCCGCCCGCGCGAGGAACCCGTTCGTGTAGTACGCCCGGCACACCGCGCTCGAGCGTCCCGTGGGCCCCGAGGCCGGCGTGCCTCGCTCGAACAGCACCACCGAGTGCCCGCGCCGGGCCAGGTGATAGGCAGCGGCGACGCCATGGATGCCCCCGCCCACGATCCCCACGTCGAACGTCGCCATCTCGGACCTCCCGCCTCGTGGGGCACGATACCGAACCCGCAGCTCGGCTACCCTGACCCCACCCACACTGCACGGCCAGGAGGCCCCGCATGCTGACCGACGACCAGAAGGCCCTGTTCGAGGGGAAGAACTTCGGGCATCTCGCCACAGTCATGGCCGACGGGGCGCCACAGGTCAGCCCGGTCTGGGTCGAAAGGGACGGCGACGACATCATCGTGAACAGCGCCGAGGGCCGGGTGAAGACCGAGAACATCCGTCGCGATCCCCGCGTCGCGATCTCGATCACCGCGGCCGACGACGGCTACACGATGGTCGCCGTCCGCGGCCGGGTGGTCGAGATGACCCACGAGGGCGCGGAGGAAGGGATCGATCGGCTCTCTCGGAAGTACCTCGGGCACGATTTCGAGGGTCGCGAGCCCGGCATGGTGCGGGTCGTCGTCCGGATCCGGCCCGAGGTCGTCGCCACGATGTGACGGGCCGCGACGCCCTCGGTTTGGGACGATGGCGATGTCACCACTCCGGAGGTTCACGCGATGACCCAGTTCCGCACCGAGACCGACAGCATCGGCGCCATCGAGGTCGACACCACCCGCTACTGGGGCGCACAGACCGAGCGCTCCCTCCATCACTTCGCGATCGGGGATCCCGCGGCCGACCGGATGCCGATGGAGGTGATCCGCGCCCAGGCCATCTTGAAGAAGGCCGCCGCGATGGCGAACCGCGAGTCGGGGCACCTCGACGCCGAGATCGCGGCGCTGATCGTCGATGCAGCCGACGAGGTGATCGACGGCAAGCTCGACGATCACTTCCCGCTCTACGTGTGGCAGACAGGCTCGGGCACCCAGACGAACATGAACGTGAACGAGGTCGTCTCGAACCGTGCGATCGAGATGGCGGGCGGCGAGCTCGGCTCGAAGTCGCCCGTGCATCCGAACGACCACGTGAACATGTCCCAGTCCTCGAACGACACGTTCCCCACCGCGATGCACATCGCCGCGGCGATGGCGATCGTCCAGCGGCTGCTCCCGAGCGTGACCGATCTCCGCGACGCCCTCGCCGGCCGGGCGGTCGAGTTCGACGACATCGTCAAGATCGGCCGTACCCACCTGCAAGATGCCGTCCCGCTGACGCTCGGCCAGGAGTTCGGTGGGTACGCCGCCCAGCTCGACGCCGACATCGGCCGACTGCAGGCGTCCCTCCCGGGGCTCTATGAGCTCGCGATCGGCGGCACCGCCGTGGGCACCGGGCTGAACGCCCCCCCTGGGTTCGCCGATGCGTGCGCAGCCAAGATCGCCGAGCTCACCGGGCTGCCGTTCGTGAGCGCGCCGAACAAGTTTGCGGCGCTCGCGGCCCACGACGCGATCGTCTTCGCGAGCGGCGCCGAGGCCACCCTCGCGGCGAGCCTGATGAAGATCGCAAACGACATCCGCTGGCTCGGCTCAGGCCCGCGCAGTGGTCTCGGCGAGCTGATCCTGCCCGAGAACGAGCCCGGCTCGTCGATCATGCCCGGCAAGGTGAACCCCACCCAGTGCGAGGCGATGACGATGGTGGCCGTCCAGGTGATGGGGAACGACACCGCGATCAAGATCGCCGGATCCCAGGGCAACTTCGAATTGAACGTCTTCAAACCCGTGATGATCCGCAACCTGATGCACTCCACCGCGATCCTCGCCGACGTCTGCCGCACCTTCCGGGAGTTCTGCGTCGAGGGGCTCCAGCCCGACCGCGCCCGCATCGAGCAGCTCGTGCAGAGCTCGCTGATGCTGGTGACCGCCCTGTCGCCGAGGATCGGCTACGACAACGCCGCCGCGATCGCGAAGAAGGCGCATCACGAGGGCACCACCCTGAAGGAGGCGGCGCTCGCGCTCGGCCAGCTCACCGAGGCCGAGTACGACGAAGCCGTCCGGCCCGAGAAGATGGTCTGAACGCCGATCAGCCCTCGAACCAACCCGGCAGGATTCCGAAAGCCGCGAACGGCCGCGTGCGCGTACCCTTAGGAGAGAGAGGGGACCGCATGACCCTGTCCGCCGAACACGACGTCCCGAGCCCCCACCTGCAACGACGCATCCGCGAGGTGCAGTCCTTCCTCGCGGCGAACCTCGATCGTGACGTGGATCTGCGCGCGATCGCGCAGGAGGCCTCGCTCAGTCCCTACTACTTCACGCGGCAGTTCACGGCGTTCGTGGGCGTCCCGCCCTACCGGTACCTGATCCGCCTGCGGATCGACCGCGCCACCGAGCTGTTGCGTGACACCGAGCTCACGATCACCCAGATCTGTCATCGGGTCGGCTTCAACAGCCTCTCGCACTTCACGACGACGTTCCGCCAGCACACGGGCGACAGCCCGTCGGGGTACCGCCGCCGTCTCGACTGGGAGCAGGGCGTCAACCGCTTCGGCGTGCAGACCGACCCGCTCGTGCATCAGCCGAACAAGCGGATGCAGGTCTAGGAGCGAGCGCCGCCCGGTTCCTCGCCCGTGGCTACCGGGCGCGCTTCATGGACCCAGTCCGACCACGATCCCTCGTACAGCCGGCCTCCGGGCACACCGGCGAGCCGCATCGCGAACAGCTCGTGGCAGGCGGTGACGCCCGACCCGCAGTGCGCGATCGCGCCGCGTTCGGCGCCGAGCGATCGGAACCGCGCGCGCAACACGTCGGGGGTGAGGAACCGACTGGTCTCGTCGTCGAGGTTCCCGACCCACGGGGCACTGACGGCGCCGGGGATGTGCCCGGCGACCGGATCGAACGGCTCCACGTCGCCCCGGTAGCGCTCGGGCATGCGGGCGTCGAGCACCACGGCGTCGCCCGCCGCGACTGACCGCGCGACCTCACGTGCGTCCGACACGGCCTCCTCGGGCCACGGCCTCGGGGTGAAGGTCGCTCGCGCCCGCATGGCCGGCGGCCCGGACTCCAGGGGCGCGCCCCAGGCCGCGAGGCCTCCGTCGAGCAGCGCCACCGGGGCGCCCAGCACCTCGAGCATCCACCAGAGCCGCGCCGCGACCGACCCCCGCGCGTCGTCGTACGCCACCACGGCCGTGCCGTCACCGATCCCGCTCCGTGCCATCGTAGCCGCGAACGTCGCGGGCGTGGGCAGCGGGTGGCGCCCGGGGCCATCGAACGCCGGTGCGGCCAGATCGCCGTCGACGTCCAGGAATACCGCGCCGGGGATGTGCCCCGCCTCGAAGAGGTCACGCGACGCCTCGGGCCCCCCGTGGGGGACCCAGCGGACATCGGCCACGACGAGGTCGGCGGCGCCACGATGCGCCCCGAGCCACTCGGCGTCGACCAGGGGGCCCGGCAGGTCCGTCATCGGTCGGCCAGGGTGAGGATCACCGGCGCGTGATCGCTCGGCTTGCCCTCCCCGCTCGTCGGCTTGCGCTCCTCACGGTCGACCTCGACCGAGACCAGCCGCTCGGCGATCGGCGCCGAGCCGAGCAGGAGGTCGATCCGGAGTCCCCACCCGCGATGGAACGCGCCCATCCGATAGTCCCACCAGCTGAACGGCCCCGTGACGTCGCCGGCCGCCGCGCGCCCGAGGTCGGTGAGCCCGAGCGCCTCGAGCGCGGCGATCCTTGCGCGTTCGGGCTCGCTCGCGAGGTTCTTGCCACGCCACAGATCCGGGTCGTGCACGTCGCGATCGTCGGGCGCCACGTTGAAGTCGCCCGCGAGCACGAGCGGCTCCCCGGGCTCGAACGACTCGAGCGCCCACACCCGGAGCGCGTCGAACCAGGCAAGCTTCGTGGCGTACGCCGGGTGCTCCACCGACTTCCCGTTCACGGCGTACACGCTGGCCACGGCCAGACCGCCGGTCCGCGCCGCGAGCAGCCGGGCCTCGCCGGGCACGGGGTCGTCCGGCATCCCCCGCGCGACCTCCTCGAGCGCGGCGCGGGACAGCACGGCGACGCCGTTGTACGCGCGTTGTCCGAAGCTCAGCGCTCCGTATCCGGCTGCCGCCACCTCCTCGAACGGGAAATCGTCGTCGAGGACCTTGGTCTCCTGCAGACACACCACGTCGGGCTCGTACCGGCCGAGCAGCGCGAGCAGCCTGGGCAGACGCTGCCGGATCGAGTTGACGTTCCAGGTGATGACCCTCACGCGCGCGAGGATACCGGCCGCCGGCGGTCGCCGATTTGCCCCGACCCGGGTGGCTAGGTTGAACCATCGGTCGGCACACAGCCATGCGTTCACGCTCGTGAGAAGGCGCTCGCCGAGGCGAGCTGAGGCGGGCCCAGTTCTCAGTCCCTGAGCCGGGACCCCGACGGATCGAAGAGCGGCTCCGGCATCAGCGTGGCGTCGAGCCGTTCGTCGAACGACCCGATCGCGACGCGGGCACCCTCGGCCAGACCCGCCCGGATCCACGCGTACGCGATGCTCGCGCCGACCGACGGCCCGAAGTCCGCGCTCGTGACGTAGCCGATCGCGTCGTCGCCCTCGAACACCGGCTCCCCGCCCGTCATCACCCGCGTGGGGTCTTCGAGCACGAGGCACGCGAGACGATGCGAGATCGACACGCGGGCGGCGAGCGCGTCGCGACCCAGGAAATCGCCTTCGCTGCGCCGCACCGTGAAGGCGAGCCCGGCCTCGCCAGGGGCGTGCTCGGGTGTCATGTCGCTCCCCCAGGCTCGGTAGCCCTTCTCGAGCCGGAGCGAAGAGAGCGCCCCCCGTCCGGCCGCGATCACGCCGTGCGGCGTCCCTGCCGCCCACACCGCATCCCACAGCTCGAGGCCAGGGCCGGCCTCCGCCACGAACTCCCACCCCGGCTCCCCCGCGTAGGAGATGCGAGACGCGATGACGGGGATGCCGGCGACCTCGGTCTGGCGCACCGACAGGTACGGCCCGTCGAGATCGGCCACCGCTGATGCGATCGTCCGGGCCGCCGGACCCCAGAGGGCGAGGCAGCACGTGGTCTCGGTCACGTCGGCCACCGACACGCCGCCGTCCGGAGGAAGATGTCGGCGCAGCCAGGCCACGTCACGAGGCCCGTTCCCGCCGATCAGGAACCGGTTTTCGGCGAGACGGGCGACCGTGACGTCGGACCGGATTTCGCCGCGGACATCGAGCATCACGGTGTAGCCGATCGAGCCGACCGGGCGCTCGGGCTCGCCCGCCATCATCCATCCCAGGTAGGCGGCCGCTAAGGGTCCCGTCACCTCGATCCGCGTGAGCGAGGTCATGTCGAACAGCCCCGCACGTTCGCGTACCGCGAGATGCTCCGCGGCCGAGATCGGCGACCAGTACCGGGCTGACCACTCGTCGCGTGGGGGCAGGTCCAGTCCGGGAAGCAACGCCGCGTTGGCTTCGTACCAGCGGGGACGCTCCCACGCCGCGCCGTCGAAGAACGCCGCGCCAAGCTCACGCTGCCTGGGCGCGAAGGGGCTGAACCGCAGATTTCGGGCGCTCGTGTGGCCCTCGGCGGGATGATGCACGGCGTACACGTCGCGGTAGGAGTCGTCGCAGCGCGCCTCGAACACTGCCGGCTCCAGCTCGGGGCGTTCGAACCGGCTGAGGTCGGCCGGCGACGCGTCGATCGACGGAGCGCCGTCGACGAGCGATTCGGCCACCACGCGTCCCACGCCCGCCGAGTGCGTCACCCAGACCGACTCGGCGACCCAGAATCCGCGCAGCTCGGGATGTTCCCCGATCAAGGGGTACCCGTCGGGCGTGAACGCGAACACCCCGTTGAACGATCGCTCGAGCGTTGTCCCCCTGAGCGGCGGCATCAGCTCGCACGCCCGTTCCCACGGCTCGGTGAAGTCCTCGGGCGTGAACCCGTAGACGATCCCCTCCTCACGACGCTCGTGCGTGTCGAGCCCGGCGGCAGCGACCGGCAACCGCCGATGGTTGAACGAGCCGATCCCCACGCGATCGCCGTGATCGCGGAAGTACAGCCCTGCGTCGTGGTGCCGCACGATCGGCATCGTCGCCTCGCGGGCGGCGTTCGCGACGAGCGCCGCCACCGGCGACGTGATCGCGTACTGATGCTCGAGCGCGAGCATCGGGAGCGTGAGACCCACCATCGACGCCACGACGGGTCCCCAGACACCCGCGCAGCAGACGACGACATCGGCGGGCACCGAGCCGCCGGTCGTGGTCACGCCGGTGACGCGACCCTCGCGATGCTCGATCCCCGTGACCTCTGTCTCGCCCGTGAAGGTGGCGCCGCGTGCGATGGCGCTGCGCGCCTGCGCCTCGACCGCGCGCAGCGCGACGGCGAGACCCTCCCCTTCGGTCGCGTACCCGCCCACCAGACCGCTCGCGTCGACTATCGGCCAGAGTCGGGCACACTCGTCCGCGTCGATCATCCTGCCGCGCCAGCCCCACGATCGCGCCGCGTTGTGGCGGCGCCAGAGCTCGCGCAGCCGCGTGTCGTTGCGCGCCACCTCGAGCGTGCCGACCTGGTGGGCTGCCGGCGCGCCGTCGAGGTCGAGCGAGGCGAACTTGCCGAGGGTGTAGTCGGCGAGCGCCTGCATCATCTTCGAGGGGCTGGTCCTGCTGATCAGTCCGGGCGCGTGCGTCGACGACCCCCCGGTCGCGAACAAGGGGCCTTTGTCCAGCACGGTGACGCGGGTCTCGCCTCGCGCGGTCAGCTCGTCGGCGACCGCGGCGCCGACGACACCGGCTCCGATCACCACGATCCGCCTGCCCGACACGACCGCCTCCCAGTTCGCGAGGGGGTCAGCCTATCCGGCAGATGGTTACGGGATCTCGATCACCTGCGCCGAGCCCGGGACCAATCCCCAGATCGCCGCGTACAGCTGCCCGCCCGCACCCGAGGTCGCGGCCGTCGGCATCGGCAGGTCCGAGGCCACCTTGGTGCAGTAGCCACCGAGCTCACAGGCGTTCACGGTGCCGCCCTTGCTCCCGGCACCGGCCTCGAGGGCGAGCCAGCTCGCCTCGTCGATCTCGGTGACGAGGAGCGTACCGTCAGGCGTGAACGACAGGTCGACGATCGAGGTGAACCCGTCGAACGCCACCGTGCACCGAGGGTCGGAGCCGCAGTGGGCGTGACGCGTGCCGGGCTCGATCCGCCACACCTTCGACATCCCGGTCGGCGCCGGGAACCCCCTGAGCTCGCCCACGTACCAGGCGCCGTCGGGCCCAACGGCGACGCTCGTCGCGACCGCCTGGCCGGGGATCATGTCCGGGAGGTCACAGATGAACGCGAGGTCGGGCGACGCGTCGGGGCACCCCGCGAGTTGCTTGGCGTTGTCGGTCGACGCCGGCTCGTCGGGCAAGGTCGCGACCCAGTTCACCCGCCCGTGTGCGTTGACGTGCAGCACGCTGTTGCCGCCCGCATCCGCCACGAGCGCCTTGTGCGCGCCGAGCGCGGCGACCGCGAACGGGTTGGAATCGATCTCGCCGCCGTCGGGGTTCTTCGCGGACTCGTACGCGCCGAGGCTCGCGATGCGGTGCTTGCGGCCCCCCACCACGCGGTAGAGGCTGGCGTCGCGCGCCCTCGAGCCCCCGCCCGTGAGCGCGAGGAGCTTGCCGTGCCCGAGCGGCGCCACGTCGTCGACGCCCCGCAGCTTGACCACGAGCGAACCGGCGTCGGCGTCGAGCTTGACCACCCCTTGACCGGCGTCGGCCGCGAACAGATTGCCGTTGGGAGCCGCCGCGAGCCCGAACAGGGGCGTCACGAACTCGTACGACGGCACCGCGGCACCTGCCGGGCCCGACAGGACCAGCGGCAGGGCAGTGGCGAGCGTGAGCGCAGCGACGAAGAGCTGACGGCGCTTGATCATCGGGTTCCCTCCCTACGGTGAACGACGTCTGTTGATATCCCAGGCAACGGTCCGGAGTCAAGCCCGAGACTCGCGCGACGACCCCCGACACGCAGGAAGGGCCCGGAGATCCGGGCCCTTCCTTCACGTCTGGTGACGCGTCGTTACTTCGCGATCTGCTTGCGGGAGACCTTCTTGCGGGAGACCTTCTTGTGGCTGAGCTTCTTCATGGTCACGCGCGCGGCTGCCTTGGACTCGTCCTTGGCCTTGGCGGCGCCTGTGGGCTCCTGCGGTGAGATCTTCTTCTCGGCCATCTCGTACCCTCCTGTGATCCGGGAGCCCTCTGCGATCGGGCTCCGTTTCGATGGCCCCATGCTCGCACGGCCGCCGGCCGGTGTCCGTGTCCGTGGTCACGGAACCCTGGTGCTCCCCATCACGTGGCCGTCGGTGACGTAGGTCACGCACCCGTGTGACGTGCGACACAAGGCTCGAGAGGCGGGGACGGCGTCGTGCACTACCCTGTCGGGCCATGACGCCCCATCCGCTCGACCCGCTCGGTCCCACCGAACTGGAGTCCGCCGTCGCCGCGCTGCGGGCGGGCGGCGCGTTCGAGGACGGCACTCGCTTGATCTCGCTCGAGCTGGTCGAGCCCTCGAAGGAGGACCTCCGCCGGCTCGACGCCGGCGAGGCGATCCTCCGGCGCGCGTTCGCGGTGCTGCTTGACCCGGCGTCGAGCACGACCCGCGAGGTCGTGCTCTCGATCGCGTCGGGCGAGATCGGGACCGAGCGACAGGTCGAGGGCGTCCATCCCGCGATTCACCCCGACGAGGCGGTCGATGCCGAGGCGGTGATCAAGGCCGACCCCCACTTCCTCGCCGCGCTGGCCTCGCGAGGGATCGCCGACGTGGAGTCCGTGATGGTCGACATCTGGTCGGCCGGCAACTTCGGCACGGCCGACACCGATGGCCGCGTCGCCAAGGGACTCTCCTGGTACCGGCACGGGCCGCACGACAACGGGTACGCGCGCCCCGTCGAGGGCCTGGTCGCGCTCGTGGACCTCAACGCGATGGCGGTGATCCGCGTGGACGACCACGGCATCGCGCCGCTCGCCGAGCAGGACGGGAACTACGGCGTCGACGATGTGGGCCCGCTCCGCGAAGACCTCCGGCCCTTCGAAGTGGTCCAGCCGGACGGCCCCAGCTTCGAGGTCGACGGGTTCGGCGTGCGCTGGCAGAAATGGCGGCTGCGGGTCGGGTTCACGCCGCGCGAGGGGCTCGTGCTGCACACGATCGGGTACGAGGACGGCGGCCGCGTGCGCCCGGTCGTGCACCGCGCGTCCTTCAGCGAGATGGTGATCCCCTACGGCGACCCCAGTCCCACGGTGTTCTTCAAGAACGCCTTCGACATCGGCGAGCACGGCCTGGGGCCGCTCACGGACTCACTCGAGCTCGGGTGCGACTGCCTGGGCGAGATCCGCTACCTCGACGTGTCGCTCGCGGACTCGCGCGGCGAGGTCACGACCCTGAAGAACGCGATCTGCCTGCACGAGGAGGACGACGGGCTCCTGTGGAAGCACCTGGACTGGCGCACCGCCCGGGGAGAGGTGCGCCGCTCACGCCGCATGGTGATCTCCTCGATCGCGACCGTCGGCAACTACGAGTACGGCTTCTACTGGTACCTGTACCAGGACGGGACGATCCAGTCGGAGGTCAAGCTCACCGGGATCCTGCACACGCGGGGGCTCGCCCAGGGCGAGGAGCCCGTGCACGGGACGGTGATCGCCCCGCTCGTGTCGGCCCCGGTCCACCAGCACTTCTTCAACGTGCGGCTCGACATGACCATCGACGGCGAGCGCAACTCGGTCTACGAGGTGCAGAGCGTCGCCGACGAACCCGGGCCCGCGAACCCGTACGACAACGCATTCCACGCGCAGGAGCGACTCCTGCGCACCGAGCTCGAGGCCCGCCGGAGCATCGACCCGCTGCGCGCGCGCTCGTGGCGCATCGCGAACCCGGATGTGCACAACGGCCTGGGCCAGCCCGTCGCCTACGACCTGGTTCCGGGCGACAACGTGCAGGTCTTCGCCGCGCCCGGCTCGAGCTTCCGCCGGCGCGCGGGCTTCGTGGAGCATCACCTGTGGGTGACCCCGTTCGCGCCCGGCGAGAGGTACGCCGCCGGCGAGTACCCGAACGGTCATCCCGGCGGGGACGGCCTGCCGTCGTGGACCACGGGAGACCGCTCGATCGAGGCCACCGACGTGGTGCTCTGGTACACGTTCGGCGCCCACCACGTGCCGCGGCCCGAGGACTGGCCGGTCATGCCAGTGGTCAAGATCGGCTTCTCGCTCCGGCCCCGCGGCTTCTTCGACCGGAGCCCCGCGTTGGACGTGCCGCCGCCTCCCGGCGACCACTGCGCGACCTGACCACCGCGGGGCTCCCCGATCCAGACCCACACAGAAACGGGACCCGGTTACCCGGGTCCCGTTCGCAACGATCTGTCGTGCTGGGTCTTAGCGCGCGACCTGCTTGCGGGAGACCTTCTTGCGCGAGACCTTCTTGTGGCTGAGCTTCTTCATCGTCACGCGCGCGGCG
>JANLXF010000089.1:0-106868 GCA_031364965.1 Actinomycetes bacterium
GGGGTTACCGCCGGCACCGTAGCCGCCGGCGTCGGGGTTACCGCCGGCACCGTAGCCGCCGGCGTCGGGGTTACCGCCGGCACCGTAGCCGCCGGCGTCGGGGTTACCGCCGGCACCGTAGCCCTTGCCGTTGCCACCGGCGTGGCCGTTGGCGTTGCCGAGCAGGTGGTCGAGTGCGTTCAGGAGTCCTTGCGCCTGGGGGGCGTTCGCGCAGTTGGCTGCGACCACGTCGATCGCGTGCTGGATGCCGGACGCGTCGTCGCCACGTGGCATCGAGACCTTCGCGGAGCTGAGCGCGTCCTCGCAGGCGCCCGGGATCAAGGGGATCGAGGGGTCACGGAACGTGAGCCCTCCCTCGGTGCCACCCGCGACGTAGCCGCTCGAGCCGCCGCCGTAGCCGACCGCTCCGCCGGCAGAAGCCACGACGGTGGTGGCGTCGCTCGCAACGCTCGGGCGATCGGTGGCGTGCAGGATCCCGCCCTGACTCGCCGCCGCGATCCCCGCGCTCACGAGGGTCACGACCGCGACGCCGCTCGAGAGGGCGTGGGTTCCGCGGGTGTGCCACTTCTTCGCCATGGAGAGAGTGTCGGCCCGTTGGGGAGTGGGGGCAATCGGCCGTGAGTCTCGTCAGCGCGTCGCCCTGTGGATCGCCTCCATGACGCGCTCGGGGGAGAGCGGAAGGTCTAGATGACGTACACCCAACGGCCGGAGCGCATCGACGGCCGCGTTCTGGACCGCGGGCGTTGACCCGATACAGGCGGATTCCCCCACACCTTTGGCTCCCAGCGGATTGGTGGGAGTGAGGGTTTCGGTATGCGAAGTCTCGAACCACGGGAACTCCGCGGCAGAGGGCATCGCGTAGGTCGTCAACGTCCCGGACATCGGGTTGCCCTGGTCATCGAACCGCACCTCTTCGAAGAGCGCCTGCGCGATCCCCTGCGCGAGGCCCCCATGCACCTGGCCCTCGACGAGCATCGGGTTCAGGATCCGGCCGCAGTCGTCGACCGCGACGTGACGGAGCAAGCGCACGTCGCCCGTCTCGATGTCCACCTCGACCACGGCCACATGCGCCCCGAAAGGGAACGACGAGGCCGGCTGCCGGAACCGCCCTGCCGATGTGAGCCCCGGCTCCATCCCCGGCGGAAGTCGCGAGGGGTCGGTGGCGGCCGTGGCGAGCTCGGCCCAGGTGATCGAGCGGTCGGGTGCCCCGCGCACCGAGAACCTCCCGTCCTCGGCAGGACCGACGTCGGCGCGATCGACCTCGAGGAGATGGGCGGCCAGCTCCGCCGCCTTCTCCCCTACCTTGGCCGCCTGCTCGACCACGGCCGAGCCTCCCGCCTGCAGCGATCGGGAGCCCCAGGTCCCCTGACCCCTTGGCACCCGGCCGGTGTCGGAATGGATCACGTCGACCTGATCGAACGGCACGCCGAGCATCGACGATGTCATCTGCGCGAACGCGGTCTCATGGCCTTGCCCGTTCGGCGTCACGCCGGTCAGCACGGTGACGCCGCCGTCGGAACGCACCTCGACAGAGGCGAACTCCTTCGACGCGAACGACGTGATCTCGACGTAGGTGCAGAGTCCGACGCCCAGGAGCAGGTGATCGCCGCGCGCGCGGCGGGCGCGTTGCTCGGCGCGGAGCGCCCCGTAGTCAGCCAACCGAAGCGCCTCGTCGAGCGCACGCTCGTACTCCCCCGAGTCGTACGTGGTGCCGCTGGCCGTCGTGTACGGGAAGACGTCCGCGGGGATCAGGTTCCTGCGCCGGACCTCGGCGGGATCCAGATCGAGCTCGGCGGCCACCAGATCGATCGCACGCTCGATCAAGGCGGTGGCCTCGGGGCGGCCCGCCCCTCGGTACGGTGCGATCGGGGTCGCGTTCGTTACGACGCTCCGGCCGCGACACGCGATCTTCGGGATCGCGTAGACGCCCGACAGCATCTCCTGCGTCGTGACGGGCAGGAAGGCCCCGATCGGATACGCGCCCATGTCGGCGAGGAGATCGGCCCGCAACCCAACGATCGTGCCGTCGCGGCGCGCGCCGATCTCGACGTACTGGACTTGACCCCGCCCGTGGGTGAGTCCGAGCATGCTCTCACTGCGGGTTTCGGCCCAGCGCACGGGCCGGCCCACCAGCATCGCCGCCTTCGCGACCGCGAGGTACTCCGGATACACCTGCAGCTTCGCCCCGAACCCTCCCCCCACGTCGAGAGCGATCGCCCGCACCTGCGCCTTCTCGAGCCCGAGCGCCGCCGCGATGTCGTCGCGCACGTCGAAGGGGATCTGCGTCGAGACCCACACGGTGACGCCTCCGTCGGGCCCGGGCTCCACCGCGATCGCGTTCGTCTCCATCGGCACGGGGGCTAGGCGCTGATTCACGAAGCGACCCTCGATCACGACGTCCGCCCCGTGGAGCACGTCGTCGTTCCAGTTCGATCCGAACTCGTTCGCGACGTTCGTGCCGCGCCCCGGCCACAGCAACGGCGTGCCTTCGGCCGCCGCACGCTCCACGTCGGTGACCGCCTCGAGCGCGTCGTACTCGGGCAGGACCAGCTCGGCGGCATCCTCGGCGGTGGGAAGTGACTCCGCCAGGATCAGGGCGAACGGCTCGCCGACGAACCGGACGATGTCGCGCGCCAGGACTTCGCGGGCGAACACCCCGTCCACGGACCCGCCCGTTCCCTCCACGTTGCCGCTGGGCGGCATCGGCGGGAGATCGAGATCGTCGGCCGTCAGGACCGCCGCGACACCGGGGGCCCGGCGAGCCGGCTCGAGATCGACACGCGAGAGCCCGGCGTGCGGCATGATGGACCGAACGAACATCGCCCGCAACGCCCCGTCGATGGGGATGTTCTCGACGTATCGTCCGTGCCCTCGAAGGAGTCGAGGGTCTTCGGAACGGAGCGCCGGAACGCCGAACATCGAGGGAGGCACGATCGTCACGCGGCCCATGCTCGCACACGGGCCCGCACGCAGAGAGGACGTTGGCGTGAAGACCACCGGCTCGATACGACACTCGAAGTTCGCGACCTGGTTCAGCGCGACGGTGCTGACCGCATCGATGCTGCTCACCGCGGCCTCCCCGGCCGCCGCCGGCACACCATTGACGGTGGGCACGTTCAAGGTCAAAGGCGGGCTGAAGGGGCCCGCCGGGTTCACCTTCACCCCCGGGGGGGTGATCGTCTATGCCGAGCGCGCGACGGGCTCGATCCGCTACCTGAACCCGTCCACGGGCTTCGACCGCCTCCTGATGACGATCCCCGGCGTGAACGGCAGCGGCGAGCGTGGTGCGCTGGGCGTGGCCCTCGACCCGCTCTGGCCGACGAGGCGGTTCGTCTACGTGTACGTCACGAGGTCGACCTCGCTCGGCCTTCGGAACCAGATCGTGCGTATCCACGACGAGCAGGGTGTCCCGCCGACGATGAAGGTGCTGCTCTCGGTCGTCGCGAGCGCCGACCCGTATCACAACGGGGGGCGGATCGCGTTCGGACCCGACGGCATGCTCTACGCGATCGTCGGCGACGGGCACGACCCCTCGAACGCGCAGGATCGCACCAACAACCTCCGGGGCAAGATCCTGCGGCTCCGCCCGGACGGCACCGTGCCCGCCGACAACCCGGGCGGCACGAAATGGTGGGCGTACGGGATCCGCAACTCGTTCGGGTTCACCTTCGACCCTCAGAACGGCAACCTGTGGGAGACCGAGAACGGCCCGGAGTGCAACGACGAGCTGAACCTGATCGTGGCCGGAGGGAACTACGGCTGGGGCCCGAACGAGACCTGCGCAGGCGACAGCCCTGCCAACACGAACCAGGACGGCGCGAACCCGACCTTGCCGGTCCAGTGGTGGGTTTCCACGATCGGGGTCACGGGCGCGGCGTTCTGCGATGGATGTGGCCTCGGGGCCGCGGCCGAGGGCGACCTGTTCATCGGTGCGTGCTGCGACGGGGGGATCATCCAGGACGGCGAACTGAACGCGCAGCGAGACGGCCTCGTGAGCCTCACCGGCGTGGGCGCCGCGCCGGGCTCGGCGATCTACTCGATGGAGGTCGGGCCGAACGGGTGGATCTACTTCAGCGACTCGAACGCGATCTATCGCCTGACGTGACCCGCTCGATCGCTCGATCGTGCCGATCGGCGTACGCTCGGCCCGGCGTGCGTCCCGGCGGCTGACCCGACACGAGGTGGCAGATGGACATCGGTCCTCCCAAACGGATCATCGAGATCGAGCCGGTCGTGCTTCCCATGCCCGAGCCGGCGCCCGAAGAGCGGCGCCCCGCCGTCGAACCGACGCCGGTACCGGTCGAGCCGGGCGGGTAGGCCGTGTCGCGCGTCGACGTCGCGGCGTCCGGCACCGTCGAGCGATCGACGGAACCGATCGTGGCGTGGCGATCGTGGGCCCTCACCGGGCGGAGCGACGGCACCCATCTGCTCCTTCGGCCGGTGGCGGGCCGCGCGCACGCGTGGCGCCCGCGAGAGATCGCCACCGCCACCTGCAAGCGCCGGGGTGTGCTCCATGAGGCGCCCGCGATCGGATGCCGGTGCGGGCTGCACGCGTCTCAGACGCTCGACATCTTGCGCAGGACCAAGTGTCCGGCCGTGCTCGGCCGGGTTGCCTTGTGGGGGCGCGTCGTCGAGCACGAACTGGGGTACCGGGCTCGATTCGCCTACCCCCAACGGCTCCGGCTGATCTGCCAGTTCTGTTTCTGGCAGAAGGGGCCGCTCGGTTCGGGCCCGACGGTGGTGGGCTCCTATCCACGCGACGAGCTCGTGCCGCTCTGTCCCGCTCACCTGGAGTCCGCCTACGAGAACGGGATGGCGCCGCGCCGGCTGCTGCGGGCCGACCAGGTGGACCAGCGGCTGCGTGAGACCTACGCGGTCGATCCGCTCGCGATCTGAGTCACTCGGCGGCGTGCTTCTTGCGTGCGGCCGAGCGGGTGAGTCGCGCGCGGAGCTCGTTCGCCTCGGCGCTGATCGGTGAGGGCAGATCGTCCATCTCGTCGGGCTCACGGCCCGGCTCCGCGGCGGGAGGCTCCTCCTCGTGATGACCGTTGGACCCATCCGTGTGGCCGTTCCCGTTCGCCGCCATAGCCGGCTTCGCGAGCTCGGCGAGGCGGCGGTCCGCCTCGGCGGCCCGTGCCTCCGCGGACGCGACACGGGCTTCCAGCCGCGCGAGCGCCTGGGCGTCAGCCGAGGTCGCGTTCCGAGACGCGAGCGCCTCGGAGAGCGCCTCCTCGGTGGCTCGCTGTGACGAGGCCAGCTCGGCCTCCACCTCTCGCAACCGGACCTCCGTCCGCGCGGCACGGTGGTCGGAGTCCTCGAGACGATCCGAGGTCTCGGACAACGCTCGTTCGAGCTCTCTGGCCCGTCCCTCAGCTGCCTCGCGCTCGGCCGACGCCGCGACGGTGGCCGACGCCGCGACGGTGGCCGCGTTCGCCGCAGCCACCTCGGCGTGCAGCGCCTCGAGGGCGTGCTCGAGTTCGCCGTTCCGCCGTGAGAGCTCCTCGGCCTGTTCGGTGAGCTCGAGCTCACGTGCGACAGGGACGCTCGCCCCTCCGTGCTCGCTTATGGGTCGACGCCGGAAGGACCACGCGGCGAGCAGGGCGGCCCCCAGGGCCAGCGCTCCGAAGATCAACTGGGCCGTCTTCCAGGGACCGGCAGCGTCGGTGCGCAACGCTTCGTAGAACTGGTCGATCTGCACCGAGCCGAGCACGGCGACGCGATCGGGCACGCGCAGCGGCACGAAGGTCTGGAACAGCTCGGTGAGCGTGCCCGGATCGCCGGTGGTCGCCTTGGTGAACGGAGCGGTCGCGAGCCGGCTCGAGACCTTCCCGCCGACGGCGGCCTCGATCGCGGGGTCCGCTTCCACGCGAAGTTCGCCGATCTTGTCGCGGTCGTCGGTCGAAAAGAGCAGGACGCCGTCGCTCGACCACACGCGAACGCGGGCGACACGGGTGTCGGTGAAGATCTGACCCTGGACGTCGGTGTACAGATCGCGATAGGTCGCACCCGTCAAGGGCGTCGCCACGATCGGCGCGCGGAGCGCGTTGTAGAGGACGGTGTTCGCATAGAGCACGGCGCGACGCTGCGCCTCGTCGACCTGCCTGGTCAGGTCCGCTTGCTCCTCCTGACGCGCCCCGAAGAACAGCAGCAGCGAAAGCACGGCCACGCCGCTCCACACGAAGCGGCCGATGCGGGACCTCCGATGGATCACATTCATCTTCCTCACCCGGACGGTCACCGCCGCAGGCGCGGCGGAGCGATCCGACCTCAGGGTTTTCGTCACCGCCCCGGCGACCTTGAATCCCGGTCCCGCGGTGCGCGCTCAGGAGATCCCCCGATCGTGCCGATACACCCCCACGTAGACGGAACCATCGGTCTGGAGGCTTCCCCGTGCGTCTTCTCCCCCCGGCGCGATGGGCCGTGACGGCCCTCGTGTGCAACGCGATACTGGTCGGCGTCCTCATGCCCGCGGCGAACGCGTCAATGCTCGACGGCGTGCTCCGGGAACGCCGTCATCTGGGCGCCGCCCTCGCCGACATCCGCGAGATGCGGCGTGACAACTCCAAGGGCCTGCTCGCGACGATCGCGCAAGCCGATCGGGCGCTCGAGCGCGGAGCCCACGGCCGCGCGCTCGACCCGAAGCGCTGGACCCACGTCAGCTCTCGCATCCGGCACGTGCGATGGGAGGCAGCCACGCGGCTGCATCGCCTGGATCGTTTCGCCGCACGCCGGACGGCTGCGCTGCTCCGCCGGCGAGACCAGATCGATGCCTGGCTCACCACCTGGGCCGTCTTCCGCGCCTGTCCGGTCGGGGGCAGCCACGCCGTCGCCGACAATTTCGGGATCACGGTCCGGCTGGAGGGCGTCCCGATCCACCGGCACATGGGCAACGACATCTCGGCCTCCACCGGCACCGCCATCGTCGCGCCCTTCGATGGGTACGCATACGCGTCCTCGAGCCCGCTCGGTGGCTTGGAGGTTCGCGTGCGCGGGGCTCGGGGGTACGTCTACAACGCGCACCTGATGTCGTACGGCCGGCTCGGGTACGTGAGCGCCGGCGCCGTGATCGGCTACGTGGGAAGCACCGGAGATGCCACGGCGCCGCACGACCACTTCGAGTGGCACCCGTGGGGGGGCGGCGCGGTCGATCCGAACCCGTACCTCGACGTCGTCTGCTGAGGCACCCCGATCAGTACACCGCGCCGCACACCGAGAAGTGCTGGTAATCCCGCTCCCCGGTCCACTCGCCGCCCCAGGTGAACCCCACGGCGTGGAACGCCCACCACACGTCGTCATGACGATGGATCATGCCCCGGCGGGTCTGGGAGCGGTCCAGGTACGGCTCGCCGTTCGGTGGAGAGAACCCCCCTTCCCACACATACGGGTTCTCGACCGGGTTCACGTCGACCGCCTTGCCATAGGCGTGCCGCGACCAGGTGCAGCAGATCCCCGCCCGGTAGCGGCAGTTGAACGCCGATGTGTTGTCGGCCCGCATCGAGCGGTGGTCGTCGGCGCCGAAGCGGTCGACGAGGACCATCTTCCTGATCGGGAACGCGACCTCGTACAGTCGCCTGAACACCCGCGCGATCGGCGCCGCGAACCAGCGGTGGACGACGAGCTGGCCACGGTGGGCGGCGTGGTCGAAACCCCAGTAAGTGACCTCCACCAGTCGCAGATCGGCGAAGCCGACGGGACACCCCGGCCGCCACGACCTGCCTGTCATGAGCTCCCGGGTACCGGCGTCGATCCGCGACACGCTCGAGGTGAAGGGAGGGCGGGCGCCGGCCCCATGCGGGGCCAGCAGCGTGACGGCAAGGACGAGCGTGAGCGGAGCGAGGCGTCGCACGGAGCCATCGTAGCGGTGGCCCCGTCCGCGCGGTGGAGACGACCGGGATCGAACCGGCGACCTCCGGCTTGCAAAGCCGGCGCTCTACCAACTGAGCTACGTCCCCGCGCCATCATACGGAGACGCGGAGGGGGCCTCGGCGCAGGAGGAGGTCAAAGCGTGGGGCGAGGCCAGCCCGGGGGAAGCGGCGAACACTCCGATTCCGCGAGCCGACGCAGCGCCGCAACGGCGCTCGCGGTCGGGTCGTTCACGAGCTCGTACGGATCGGCCGACAGATCGTAGAACTCCTCCTCCCCGCTCTCGTACTTGACGTACTTCGCGCTTGACGTCCGAACCCCGCAGAACGTGTGGGTTCCGTCCGCTCCCCCTTCGATCACCATATGATCACGGGTCACGGACCCGAGGAGTGAGAGCCCTCCCTCTGTCGGGAAGGGGATCCCGGCGGCCTCGGCCAGGGTTGGGGCGATATCCAGGTTGTCCACCACCTGCTGACGGTCACCCGCCGCCAGATGCCCGTCGAAGCGGGCGAGCATCGGGACACGGAGCGCCTCGTCGTACGGCACGCCTTTGGACATCCATCGATGGGAGCCGTTGGCGAAGCCGTTGTCGCTGATGACCAGCACGAGGGTGTTGGACAGATCCCGGGTCTGCGCGATCGTGGTCAAGATCGCGTCGATGGCCCGGTCCTCGGCGTACAGACTCCGGGCTTGTGCCTTGCGCCAGCGTCGCAACCGCGTCGTCGCGATGGTGGCCAGGCCGCGGATATAGGCGGGCTTGTCGGACACGTCGGCTTCGTTCACGTTCGGCGACGCAGGAGCGAGCGTGACGGGGGCGGCGAGGTCCTGCGGCGCCGGGATGGGCGGACCGCCGGCGGCGCTGTGCGGCGCCGACGGGGCGAAGTACAGGAACAGCGGTTCCGTCGGGGGGGTCGACCGGACGAAGTCGGTGGCCAGTTGCTCGGTCACCGTCGTCGAGTAGTCCCCGGGGGCCTGTCCGTACGAGACGTCGGCCACCGACGCCCCGTCGAAGAGACGCAGCGTGTAGTCGTAGTACGGCGACAGCGAGGACTTCGTGGCCGCGGGAAGATGCGCCGCGAATGCGTCCCAGCCCGGCGGGATCGTGCCGTCCCACGCGTTGAGGAACTTCCCGAAGAGCCCCGTCCGATAGCCCGAGCCCTGCAGGGCGTCGGCGATCGTACTGCCCGGCCAGCCGTTCGCCGCGAACGCAGCCCAGCCTCCGTAGGGCCGCTTGTTCGTCCAGACCCCGTTGTCGTGGGAGTAGGTCGACGTGAAGATCGACGTGCGCGAAGGGCAGCACACCGGGTTGGAGACGAACGCGTTGCGGTACGTGACCGGAAGCCACGAGCGCGTGAGTGGCATGTACTGCAGCATGTCCGACCGCTGGTCGTCAGTGACGATCACCACGAGGTCGGGCCGTGCGACCGCATGGACGACGCGGGCGGGCGGGGCGAGGATCAACGCGGTCAACGCAACCAGGGCAGCGGTCGCACCGACGATCAGGGCCCGAACGGCTGGGGGCGCGGTGCGCACGGGCCAACCGTACGTCGCCGACCCGCGTCGGTCGAATCGCGGCCACTCTGCCGCCGGGAGCTCGCGACACCGGGCAGTCCCGTGATGGAGGCTGCGGTCCGTACGCTGTGCGCATGAAGGCCGGCCGCCTCGTCTTCGAGGGACACATCCTGGGCGCGTCGTTCGATTCGGGCGACCGCTTCGTCGCGGGCCGATGGCACGCCTCGCCGTTCGGGCCGTTCGCCGACGTGATGTGGTGCCGCCCCGACGGCACGCGGGTGCTGCTGGCGCCCAGCGATCTCGTCGCCGGCTTCGTGGCGCACCACTACGCGTTCGACGAGATCGTGGTGACCGACGTGCGGGTCGAGCGGCGCGGGAGCGGGATCGAGATCATGGCCGGCCCGATCCACGCGGGGCTCGTTCCGCACGCCCCCGGCCTGCCCTCGCGCATCCTGCGGCTGCGGCCACGGAAGCTCCGGACGATCCCCGCCTGGATCGCGTTCGAGGACGCCGTGCTCCGGCCGGTGGCCGGTCCGCTCTTCGGCCCGAACGCGCGGGCTCTGCGCACCCATGGCGTCACCCGCGACGGCTCCAGGGAGTGGTACGCGATCCACGACTTCCTGGAGGCCGACGCGAACGGGTCGGTCGCCGGGGAGGATCTCGGTAGGGTCGCGCTGTGCCCGCCCGCCGGCTTCGGGTTCAGCGAGTTCCCGGGCGGCGCGGCGATCGTACGGGTGACGTCGATCTTCGAGCCGGCCTGAGTTTCAGGCCGCTACCGCATCGTCCAGGTCGGCTGCTTCTCCGGGTCCAGGAACTGGATGAACGGCGAGCCGTCGGAAGCCAGGCCGACCACCGCACGAAGCTCGCCCTCGGGATCGAGCAGCCTGAGCACCGGCGAGCCGGCGGCGGCCAGGCCGAGCCGCACGCGGACCTTCCCGTCCTTGTCGTACAGGCCGAGCGTGGGCGTGCCCTGCTCGGCGAGGCTGAACACCTGCGAGAGCTCGCCGTCCTTCACCTGCATCCCCATCGTGGGTGACGCCTCGGGCGCCAGTCCGAACTTCGCGCGGATCCGGCCGTTCTTATCGCCGAACGCGAGGCTCGCGCTTCCGTCGGTGGACAGCCCGAGCGTCGCCCTGACCTTGCCGTTCTCGTCGCCCACCGCGAGGCCGGCGCTGCCGTCGGCCCCCAGGCCGAAGCGCGCTCGGACCTGGCCGTCGGGCGAGAGCAGGGAGAAAAAGGGGGAGTCGTCGCTCGACAGGCCGATCCGCAGGCGAACGTTGCCCTGCTCGTCGACGACCTCGAACTCCTCGGCTCGAACAACGCGCTTCTTCACGGTGCGAGGCTCCCCGGGTGCCCGCGGGGTGCGGGCGTGACCCTATCGTCGCGCACGCGCCGGTCCGGCTCAAGCACGCGAGGCGCTTCGGATGCCGCGATCAACCGATCCGGAGCACCACCCTGGCGTGCTGGTGCTCCGTATCGCTCTGCGCGCCCATCACGAGGGTCTGGAACGGCTCGAGGTTGTCGCGGGCCACGGGGGACATCGCGTCCGTGTCCGCCACGGCGCCCAGGATGCCCGCGAGATCCACGTACACGAAGCCTTCGGAGTACGGAACGTCGGCGAGTGCAGCCGACACCCGCTCGGCGTCCATCGCGTTCGGCGCGCCGTGCGCGGCATCGATGATCCGGAACGCCTCTTCTTCGGAGCTCGCGATCACCGCGGTGCCGTCGAAGATCGCGTACGCAGGTCGCAGCCCGGCCATGCCACCGTCGTCGGGGAGGAAGGAGACGGTGACGCCATCGTGGTCCACCGTCTCCCACCGCGGCGCGGCATCCGCGACGGGGTCGAACCCGAGCGGCGCGATGGCCGCGCCACCCATCGCCACGTCGGAAGAGACCGCCTGGGCGGCAAGTTCGAACGCGGCACGCATCGCGTCGGCATCGTCGGTTCCCACCATCAGGGCGCCCACCGGGGACGTGGCGCCTTCGGGCATCGACAGCTCGAGCGCCATGTCGCCGGTCAAGGAACGGATCGCCGGCTCGACGCCGCTCTGGTCGAGGGCGTCTTGCTGATCCGACGGCAGGTCGGCGAGCGCCGACTCGATGCTGGTATCCACGTGTTCCACGCCGATGAACGCGAGCGCATCTGCGGGTACCGTCGCGAGCAGGGCGTTCTGGTGGTCCTCGGACCCGAGCACGGCGAGCTGCTCGGGCGAGAGCAGGGAGGGGTCGTACGTCACCTCGGTGTCGATCGCCATCGCATCGGGCTCAGCGGCCAACGTGATCCCGATCCCGCGGATCGCGTCGTTGTCCACGCCCGGAACAGGTTCACCTTCTGCGAGGCGGCGGGGTCGAGATAGGCCGTCAGGACGATGTCGGTGTCGGCCGGGATCTTGGAGGCCAGCGCCTCGCCCGATCCGCGGAGGGCCATGAACGACGCGGCGGCGGCGAAGCCGGCGAGCCCCACCACCGAGGCCACCGCGATCACGACAGCCTTGCGCCCGCGACGTGGGGGCGCAGGCGGCAGCGTCACGCCCGTTCCCTCGATCGTTGCCTCGACCCGCGTGAGGCCGTCGGGGGTGGCCGGATCGGTGGGGATCGGTGGCTGCATGTCGGGGCTCCTCGTCGGACCGTCGAAGGTCTATCGGCACGACGGAGGCCGATGTGCAACCCTAGCGCGGAGATCCGCCCTGCCCGCGCATCATGAGCGGATCGATTCGCGGCGCAGCGTGCACGCCTCGAGCCGCTCCGCCAGAGGGTCGACACCGATCCCGGGGCCCTGCGGCACCGCCATCGTGCCGTCGGGCGCCATCACGAACGGCATCGTGAGGTCCTCGGGGAAGTACCGTGCGGAGCCGCTGGTGTCGCCGGGCAGCGTGAACCCGGGCATCGCGGCGAGGGCCAGGTTCAGCGCGCGACCCACCCCGGTCTCGAGCATGCCGCCGCACCAGACCGGCACGCCGGCGGCGCGGGCGACGTCGTGGACGCGTCGAGCCTCGAGCGCTCCGCCCACCCGTCCCTGCTTGATGTTCACGATGCGGCACGCGCCGAGCTCGATCGCATCGTGTGCCAGGGCTGCCGAGCGGATCGACTCGTCGAGGCACAGGTCGGTCTGCAGCATCCGCTGCAGGGCCGCGTGCTGCACCAGATCGTCATGGTGGAGTGGCTGTTCGATCATCAGCAGATCGAACGCTTCGAGGGCGCGGAACACGTCGGCATCGTCGAGGGTGTAGGCCGCGTTCGCGTCCACGCTCAACACGATCTCGGGGAACGCCCCCCGCACCGCGGCCACGCGCTCGACGTCGAGGCCCGGCTCGATCTTCAGCTTGATCCGGCGGTACCCCTCTTCGAGGTACCCCTCGACCTGGGACAGGAGCTCGCCGGTGGTGGGCGTGATGCCGACCGACACGCCGCACACGACGCGCGTCACGGTGGCCCCCAGATAGGCGGCGAGGGACTCCCCCCGGGCGCGGAGCTCGGCATCGAGGAACGCGTCGACGATCGTGGCCTTGGCCATCGGGTTCCCCCGGACGAACGCGAACACCCGATCGAGGTCGTCCGACGTCACGTCACCGGCGCGCACGAGCGCGGGGACCAAGAGGTCCCGCATCAAGACCCAGGCGCCGTCGTTGAATTCAGCGCTGAAATCGGGCTCGAGGTCAGCGACGCATTCTCCCCACCCCTCCGCGTCGTCGGTCTCCACCCGCGCGAGGATGCACACCTTCTCGGTGGAGGTGCCGAAGCTCGTGCGGAACGGACGCACGAGCGGCAGGCCGACGAGCCGGAGTTCGACGGCGCGCACGCGCGTCATCCGAGCGCCTCCTGCGCGAGGCAGTAGGTGGCCCGCTGGCCGTCGAATTCGACGACGATGTTGCCTGCGGCGAAGGAGGTGTCCAGCGCATCGGCAACGCGCTCGCGTGCCGCGGACGCGGCTCCCGGATCGGAGGTGCGCAGCGCGTCGTACTCGCGCGGCACGGCCACCTCAGCGCGAACCACCTCCGGTCTGGGACGGGGACCGGGCGAGCGATCGAGGTCCCACCGGACCACGAGCCGGTCGCTGCGCTCGCCCGCGTTGAGCGAGTCGGCCATGTCCCCGTAGAAGTCGCGGCGGAACCGATCCGCCGTCGCCCCCAGCTTGCCGAGGTTGAACCAGGCGTTGCGCGCGATCATCGGGTCGAACGTCCAGCGGATCAGGTGGATGTCCTGGTCGAGGCAGGCCGCGCGCTGTGCGAGCTTCAGCGCGAACCCGATCCCGCGATGACGCCGATCCGGGAGTGCCGCGAGCATGTGGGAGTGCACATGGAGCCCGTCCTCGGGGTCGATCCCCGCCCAGCCCAGGACGTAGCCGATGGTCTCCCCTTCCGCCTCGGCGCCCCAGGGGACGTTTCCGCTCTCTGCGAGCGCGAGGATCTCCTCGCGTGGCAGCAACTGGTGGTTGCCCCAGGTCGCGATCATCACCCGAAGGATCGCGTCCGCATCCTGGATCGAGGTGAGCGGCCGGAGCCGCACGTGCGCTGCCTCGGCGGCGGCGTGCGCTTCGTCCCAGGCCTCACTCCTCATCGCGCGGGCCCCGGGGCGACGGATGCGCTCGTTGCCTAGCCGCCGGCCGGAGGAGGCAGCTCCTGCCATTCGACGTCGTCGAGGTCGTCGCCCCGCCGGCGCTTCACGATCTGTGCGATGCCGGCCACGATCGCCGCCACGAACGCGAGCTTCAGGAGCTTCCTGAAGAAGCCACCCTTCTTCTCCTCGGTCGCCTCGTTGGTGTCATCTGACATGGAGGTGCCCTCCTTCCGGGAGTGGGCCTGGATGGACTTGAACCATCGACCTCTTCCTTATCAGGGAAGCGCTCTAACCGAGCTGAGCTACAGGCCCCACGTGCTGGGGCATGAAGCCCGTCGCCCAGCGTAGTCGGGGGTCGGAAACGGCGTCAATCGAAGCGCCGACCCTCGCTCAGCGCGGGGGCTTCTCGGCAAGCGTCACGTCGATCCCGCCGACGATGTCGCTGATCAGGTTGTAGAGGAATGCCACGAAGACGTTGATCACGGACCAGACCAGGGTGAAGACCACCCCGCCGACGAAGAGCCAGGTGAAGATCACGCGCCCGTTGATCGCGATCGGCTCGGGATCGCGCGTGCCGGTCTCGCCGGTCCCGAAGAAGTACCCGAGGAGCTTCCCGATCTCGGTCATCGCCCCGGCCGCCGAGAGCACGGCGAAGATGATCGCGAGCGCGAAGAACACGATCAGCATCACGCAGAAGTAGAAGATCAGCGAGAATTTCAGGACCGAGAGCGGGCCGATGCGCCTGACCACGACGCGGGTACGGCGCGATCCCTGACGGAGAGGCCGCAATGGATTCCGTCGGGGAGTGAGCGGTCGAGATGCCTCGTGCGGCACCGCGACCTCCTGAGCCGGCGCGACCTCCGGAGCCGGAGTCACCCCTGTTCCGGCCTGAACGGGCGACGCGGTCGCCGATGCGGGCACCGCCACGGCGCCCTCATGCTCGGTTCGGGGCGTTCCCGCCCCCTCGGGGGCGTCGCCCTGCTGGTTCTCGATCGTCTGCGTCATCTCCTCCGCGAAGAGTTGTAAGGGTACGCCCTGCCCGACACAAGCACCCGGCCGCACCTACGTACGCATCGGGCCCCCGGGCGCGCTCAGCACCCGGACGTGCAGCACAGCCAAGATCGCGATCGAGAGCGGCGCGATCACCCACGCGGAGCGAGCCGGGTGCTCGAGCAAGAGAAGACCGCCGATGCCGAGTCCGGCGCCGCCGAGCGCCACCAGGGCGTCGGACACGAGCCGCCGCATCCGCGGCCGCGCGAGCGCAGCCCCGAGCACGACGGCGCCGCTTCCAGCGATCACCGCGACCCCAACCACGTCCACGGTCGCATCCTCCCATGCCGGGAATCCGCCGAACGACTCCGAGGCGGCCGGGGACCGGTCATTGATGACTACGCGGAGTCACCCCCGCGCTCAAGTTCTCCCGGCCATTCGGCCGATACCTCACCGGGACGCGGGCGGATCACGAGGGGAAGGTCGAGGGGACCGATGGCGGGAACGGGGCGACGTCGCGCGGCGGCAGTGCTACTGGTGGCAGGGCTCGCGATCGGGGGGGTCGCGATCGGGGCGCAGGCCGAATCGTCGGTCGGTGCGGCGCTCGGGCTCCGGCACGACCTGCGGGTCAAGATCGATCAGATCCACGAGCGTCGGCGGCAGGCCCGGGTCTCGATCCACCGGCGGATGCGATTCACCCGCGCGCGCATCAGCAACGCGCCGGGGGCGGCGGCCGTGGGCGATCAGCGCAGGTACGAGAAGTTCCGCGAACGGCAGCTCGCGTTGATCGAGGTGCTCTCCGCCCAGGAGCACGATCTCGTCAGCCAGCTCGCGGGCAGGGTGGAAGCTCTGCGGACCCGTCGGGAGGGGCTAGCCCAGTGGCTGGACACCTACGGCGTGTTCGAAGCGTGCCCCGTGTCGGGCTCGATCTCGATCGCGGACAACTTCGGGATCATCCGCGAGATGCCCGGCACCCCGCGGCACGTGCACATGGGCGACGACATCTCGGCGCCGACGGGCGCGGCGATCGTCGCGCCGTTCGACGGCACGGCCGTGGCCACCAACAGCGAACTGGGCGGCCCCTCGGTCAAGGTCTACGGCGCGGACGGCTACGTCTACAACGCCCATCTGTCGGCCTACGGGCGGTTGGGCGCCGTCACCGCCGGCACCGTGGTCGGCTATGTGGGCTCGACCGGCAACGCCACGGCGCCCCACGACCACTTCGAGTGGCATCCGGGCGACGGCGGCGCGGTCGATCCCTACGTCTACCTGACCGCGATCTGCGGCTGAGGCTTGAGGGGCGGGGCGTCCCTGCCGCCCCGCCCCCTCAGGGCCTGCTCGCTACTCGTCGTCCTCGTCCATCTGTGTGATCACCGGGGCGAGGGCGACGACCGTCGCGCCGTCCTCGACACGCATCGTGCGCACGCCCTGGCTCGCGCGACCGACCCTGCGGATCTGGTCGGCCGGGACGCGCACGACCTGGCCGCTCGAGGAGATCACGAACATGTCGAGGTCCTTGGTCCCGATGTAGGCCCCCGCGAGAAGTCCCGTCTTCCCGGTGAGCTGATGCCCGATCACGCCCTTGCCGCCGCGGCCCTTCGTCGGATAGTCCGAGAGCTTCGAACGCTTGCCGTACCCCTGCTCGGTGACGCTGATCAGCTCCTCGCCCTCGGACACGAGTCCCACTGAGAGCACGCGGTCGTCTTCGGCCAGGCGCATCCCGATCACGCCGCCCGTGCCGCGGCCCATGGGGCGCGCGAGCGCTTCCTTGAACCTGATCGCCTGGCCGTTCCGCGAGACCAGCATCACTTCGTCCTGGCCCTCGGTGAACTTCACGTCGATCAGCTCGTCGTCGCCCCGCAGGTTGATCGCGATGAGGCCCGAGCGCGGTGAGTCGTACTCGGGAAGCGCCGTCTTCTTCACGATGCCCTTGCGGGTCGCGAACAGCAGGTAGCGGCCCTCCGCGTACTCCTTCAGGTCGATCACGGCGCTGATCTTCTCGTCGCCGTCGAGGGCGACGCCGGGCAGGTTCGCCGCGTACATCCCACGGGCGGTGCGGCCTGATTCGGGGATCTCGTGGGCCTTCACGCGGTACACGCGACCCTTCGTGGTGAAGAACAGCATCCAGTGGTGGGTCGTGGTCGTGAAGACGTGCTTGACGACGTCTTCCTCCTTGAGGTTCTGGCCGCGCACGCCCTTGCCGCCGCGTCCCTGTCGTTTGAACGAGTCCATCGGCAGGCGCTTCACGTAGCCTGCACGGCTCACCGTGATCACGACGTCTTCCTCCGCGATCAGATCCTCGACGTCGAAGTCGCCCTCCTCGGCCCGGATCGAGGTACGACGCGAATCGGCGTGCTTCTTGCGGATCTCGGCGAGCTCCACCTTGATCACGGCGCGGAGCTTCACGGGGTCGTTCAGGAGCGAGTTCAGGTACTCGATGCGCTCGAGCAGCTCGCCGTGTTCCTTCTCGAGCTCGGTGCGGGCCAGGCGCGTCAGGCGCCGCAGCGGCATGTCCAGGATGTGGTTCGCCTGGATCTCGCTGAGCTCGAACCGCTTCATCAGCGACGTGCGGGCAGCGTCGGCGTCCTGCGACCCGCGGATGATCTTGATGACCTCGTCGAGGTTGTCGAGCGCGATCAGCAGGCCGAGCACGATGTGGTCGCGCTCCTCGGCCTTCCGGAGGTCGTACCGCGTGCGCCGCGTGACGACATCGACCTGGTGGTCGACGTAGTACCCCACCATCTCGGCGAGGTTCAGCGTGCGCGGCACGCCATCGACGAGCGCGAGCATGATCACGCCGAAGCTGTCCTGAAGCTGCGTGTGCTTGTACAGCTGGTTGAGGACCACGTGCGGGTTCGCGCCGCGCTTGGTCTCGATCACGAGCCGCATGCCCTCGCGGTTGGACTCGTCCTTGAGGTCGGAGATGTCCTTCAGCTTCTGCAGCTTCACGAGCTCGGCGATCTTCTCGGCGAGCCGCGCCTTGTTCACTTGATACGGGAGCTCGGTGACGACGATCTTCGACTTCCCGTTCGAGCTCTCCTCGATCTGGGTCACGGCGCGCACCTTCAGCGAGCCGCGGCCGGTCTCGTAAGCGTCCCTGACCCCTTGACGGCCCATGATCGTGGCGCCGGTCGGGAAGTCCGGCCCCTTGATGAACTTCATGAGGTCGTCGGGCGTGGACTCGGGGTTGTCGAGGTAGTGGACGACCGCGTCGATCACCTCGCCGAGGTTGTGCGGCGGGATGTTCGTGGCCATGCCGACGGCGATCCCGCCGGCGCCGTTCACGAGCAGGTTGGGGAACCGCGAGGGCAGCACGACGGGTTGCTGCTCGTACCCGTCGAAGTTGGGGACGAAGTCCACCGTCTCGGAGTCGATGTCGCGCAGGAGCTCCATCGCCATCGGAGCGAGGCGCGCCTCGGTGTATCGATAGGCGGCCGCGGGGTCGCCGTCGACCGAGCCGAAGTTGCCGTGGCCGTCGACGAGCGGGTACCGCAGCGACCATTCCTGCGCCATACGCACGAGCGCGTCGTACACGGACTGGTCGCCGTGCGGGTGGTACTTCTTCAGCACGTCGCCGATCACCGCCGCGGACTTGCGGTGCGGCCGGTCGGGCCGGTAGCCCGCCTCGAGCATCGCCCAGAGGATCCGTTTGTGGACCGGCTTCAGACCGTCGCGCACGTCGGGCAGGGCGCGCCCGACGATGACCGACATCGAGTAGTCGAGGTACGACCGCTGGATCTCGTCCTCGAGATCGACGGGCTCGACGTTGCCCACGAACAGTCCCTCTTGCGACATGCCTTCGATCAGCTCCTCAGACGTCCAGGTTCTGGACGTACTTCGCGTTGCGTTCGATGAACTCCTTGCGCGACGGAACGTCGTCGCCCATCAAGATCGAGAACAACCGGTCGGCCGAGACCGCGTCCTCGAGCGTTACCTGGAGCAACGTGCGGTGTTCGGGGTCCATCGTGGTGTGCCACAGCTGGATCGCGTCCATCTCGCCGAGGCCCTTGAATCGCTGCGGATCGCCGATCTTCTTGCCGTTCGCGTTCTTGCGGAACTCGTCCCACTCGCGCTCGGTGTAGAAGTAGTGTTCCTGCTTGCCCTCCTTCAACAGGTAGAGCGGTGGTTGGGCGAGATACACGTACCCCGCGTCGATCAGCTGCGGCATGTAGCGGAAGAAGTACGTCAACAGCAGCGTGCGGATGTGCGCGCCGTCGACGTCGGCGTCGGCCATGAGCACGATCCGGTGGTACCGCGTCTTCTCGAGGTCGAACTCGTCGCCGATGCCCGAGCCGATTGCCGTGATCAGCGCCTGGATCTCGTTGTTCTCCAAGATCTTGTGCAGCCGCGCCTTCTCGACGTTCAAGATCTTGCCGCGGATCGGCAGGATCGCCTGGCTCGCCCGGTCGCGCGCGCTCTTGGCCGATCCCCCTGCGGAGTCGCCCTCGACGATGTAAAGCTCGCACAGTGCGGGGTCCGATAGCTGACAGTCGGCGAGCTTGCCGGGCAGCGACCCACTCTCCAAGAACGACTTGCGCCGGGTGAGGTCGCGCGCTTGGCGCGCCGCGAGCCGAGCCTTGGCCGAGGACGATGCCTTCGCGAAGATCCGCCTCGCGTCGGCCGGATGTTCCTCGAGCCATGTGGAGAACGCGGCATTCACGGTGGTCTCGACCAACGAGCGCATCGACGCGTTCCCCAGCTTGGTCTTGGTCTGGCCCTCGAACTGCGGATCGCGCAACTTCACCGAGATGATCGCGATCAAGCCTTCGCGGACGTCCTCGCCGATCAGGTTGTCGTCCTTCTCCTTGAGCAGACCCTTGCCGCGGGCATATCGGTTCAGCACGTTGGTAAGGGCTTTCTTCAAGCCCTCCTCGTGCATGCCGCCCTCGTGCGTGTTGATCGTGTTCGCGAACGAATAGAACGACTCGGTGTAGCCGGCGTTCCATTGCATCGCGATCTCGACCTCGCCGTCGTCGGCCTTGGTCTCGATGTCGATGATCTTGTTGACCGTCTCCTTGCCCGCGGTGAGGTACTTCACGAAGTCCACGAGACCCCCGTTGGCCTTGAAGATCTCCTTGCGCACCGGGTCCTGGCGCTCGTCGAGGAGGCTGATCTCGACGCCCTTGCACAGGAAGGCGAGCTCGCGCATGTGCTCCGCGATCGTCTCGAACCTGAATTCCAGGGTCTCGACGAAGATCTCGGCATCGGGCCAGAAGTGCACGCGCGTGCCGGTCTTCGTCGACGCCTTGCCCTTCGCGACCTTGGCGATCGCCTTGCCTCGCTCGTAGGCCTGGCTCCAGGCGGATCCGTCGCGCTGGACCGTGACCTCGAGCCGTGTCGACAGGGCGTTCACCACGGAGAGCCCGACCCCGTGCAGGCCGCCCGAGATCTTGTAGCCGCCGCCACCGAACTTTCCGCCGGCGTGCAGCACGGTGAGGACGACCTCGAGGGCCGGGCGGCGGTCCTTGGCGCCCGGGATCGGCTTGACGGGGATGCCCCGCCCGTTGTCCTGGACGCTCACTGACCCATCGGCGTGGATCGTGACCGCGATCTTGTCGGCGAAGCCGGCCATGGCCTCGTCGATCGAGTTGTCGACCACCTCGTAGACCAAGTGGTGCAGTCCCCGAGAGCTGGTGGTCCCGATGTACATGCCCGGGCGCTTCCGGACCGGCTCCAATCCCTCCAGCACTTGGATGTTGCTGGAGTCATAGCCTGCTGCGGTCTTCTTGGTCGCCAACGAGCCTCCGATCGAGCCCACGCGGCGGCCTCACGCTGCCTGCGGGAAGCCGTGCGCGGGAAGGTCGCACGAACCCGGTCATTCTACCGTACGGGAGTGACGCTCGACCCCTTCGGGGGCCTCGAAAACCGTGCTCTAGCTGGGGTTTCGGACCACGATCCTGATGCGCCGGACCGGGCCGCCGCCGAGGGCCTCGTCGGCCTTGCGACGGATCTCCTCATGCAGGAACCGGGCCTGGGCTCCCCACGGCCCGTTGCTCGCACCCACCGTCAATAGGCCGTCGTCCAGGCTCATCGGCGAGGTCTCGGCCGCCAGGCGAGGCCCGACGATCTCGGGCCAGCGCGACGCGAGCTCGGCCACCGGCATCCCCCGGGAGAACACTTCCTCGGCGAGCAGGCCGTCGACGATGTCGCCGAGCGCCACGGGGTCCCGGGAGCGCTTGCCCTTCCCCTTGTCCTTGTCGAAGCCCTTGGCCCGTGCCATGTCAGGCGTCCCGCCGGACGACCGCGCCGCCGGCCACGTCCCAGACGGCGGCGGCATCGCGCGGGACGTGTGCATCGTCGGCCACCGTGATCAACACCTGGCCACCCCGAGCGGCCAGGCGCGCACCGATGTGATCTCGGCGGGCAGGGTCCAGCGCGCTGAAGGGGTCGTCGACCAGTAGGAGCGGGGCCTCTCCGATCTCGGCCGCCACGGCGGAGGCGAGCCCCAGCCGCACGCAAAGGGCGGCGGCCCAGGTCTCGCCGTAGGACGCGAATGCCCGGGCGCCGAGGTCGCGGACCGCCAGCGTGAGGTCGTCGCGGTGCGGGCCCACCAGCGAGGTGCGACGCGTGAGCTCGTCACGGCGTCGGTCCGCCAGCCGTGCCCGGAACGCTTCCTCCAGATCCTCGTCCCACAGGTTGGGTGCGTAGGTGCACTCGAGACCGTACGAGGCGAGCGCCTGGAACTCCTCGTCGGCGTACGGGGAAAGCGCGCCCACGGCCGCGTGCCTGGCGCGGATCACCGCGCTCCCAGCCTGCACCAGCTCCTCGTCCCACGCCTCGAGGCCGGCCGGCGATCCTGGCCGATCCCACTCCTTCAGGAGCCGGTTGCGCTGACGCACGACCCGGTCGTAGGCCGTGAAGAGCGCGTCCTTGGCCGGCCAGAGCGCGGTCGCCGCCTCGTCCATGAACGCGCGGCGCTTCGACGGGTCTCCGATCACGATCGGCAGATCGAAGGGACCGAAGAGCACGGCCCGCACCTGTCGCCGCAGGTCCCGCTTACGTCGGACGGGCGATCGGTTCACCTTCACCTTGCTCGCCCCTTGCACGGGGATCTCGATCTCCACGAGCGCCCGGCCGTCCCGCGTGTCGAATTCGCCGCGGACGTACCCCGCTGGGGCGCCCACGCGCACGAGCGGAGCGTTCGTCGACACGCGGGGCGACCCGAGTGCATACAGGAAGTGCATCCCCTCGAGGAGGTTCGTCTTGCCTTCGCCGTTGGGCCCGACCGCGACCAGCAACCCCTCGGGCAGTGGATCGATGCGGGTCAGCGCGTGGTTGCGGAAGTCACGCAGCTCGACCCAGGTCAGGCGCATCGAGGGGAAGGCCTGCGCGACAGTCGGTCACGACACCGATGCGGGCAACCGCACCGGCATCACGAGGTACGTGAACTCGTCGCCGTCGCCGCGCACGACCCCCGGCTTCAGCCCGTCTCGCACGTCGAGCCGGACCGATTCCCCGTGGCAGGCGGTGAGCCCGTCGGCCAGGTATTGCGGGTTGAACGCCGCGGTGAGGTCGTCGCCCTCGTAGCGCGCCTCCACCGTCTCGACGGCCTGGCCGAGATCGGGGCTCGAGCTCGAGAGCTTCACGCCGAGCGCGTTGAACTCGAGCCTGACGGGCGTGGTGTCGCGAGCCAGGAGCCCGACCCGGCGGACCGCGTCCAGGAGCGCCTGGCGGCTGATCGTGAGGCGGCTCTCGTGCTGCTCGGGCAGGAGCTGCCGGTAGTTCGGAAACTCGCCCTCGATCAGCCGTGAGGTCAGCGTGAGCTCCCCGATCCGGAAGGCGACCTGGGACTCGTCGACGAAGATCTCGATTGAGCCCTTCTCCGCGGTCTGGGCGGCGCGGCCGGCCTCGGTCAGGGCGCGCTCCGGCACGATTGCCCGGTTCTCTCCGTCGGCCGTGGCCACCAGGTCGCGCACGGCCAGGCGGTAGGAGTCGGTCGCGGCCATCACGACGCCCTCACGGCTCACCTCGATCAGCACGCCGGTGAGCACGGGGCGCGCCTCGTCGCGCGATGCCGCCCGGCCGACCTGCGTCACCGCGTCGGCGAACGCCCCCGCCTCGGCCGTGATCGACGTGCCGCTGGGTTCCTGCAGACCGGGGAAATCCTCGGACGGCAGCAGCCTGAGCGTGCCCTCGTACGCCGCGCAGCGAAGGTGCGCCTGCGACTGATCGGTCTCGAATTCGACCGGCGCGTCCGACAGCGACTTCACGGTGTCGCCGAGGAGGCGAGCCGGCACCAGCGCGACGCCCGCCTCCTGGACCTGGACCTCGGTCGACAGGCGCGCCGACACCTCGAGGTCGGTGGTCGTCAGCGTCAATCGTCCGTTGTCGGTCGCCTCGAGCAACACGCCCGTCAGCGCCGGGATCCCGGGCCGCGACGACACGCCTCGCTGCACGGTCTGGAGCGCCTCGGAGAGCGCGTCGCGGTCACATCGGAACTTCATGCCCACCCCCTGCTTCTGTTCTTATGAATCCTGAAAGACCGGTAGTAGTAGGCGCTGTGGAGATGTGCACAACGGTCCCGTTCACGCAGCGTAGTGGGCTCGTGAAACATGGGGAAACCCGGTGGGCAACCCATGTCACTCCCGGCTCGATCCCGAGAGCGACACGAACTCCGAACCGCGGGCGCGGCGGTTTTCCACAACCTCGCGCGACCCATCACGCCGCTCCCCGGACGCGACCACGGATGCTCCGCGTGAGGTCCTGTACCTGCCGGAACGTCGCATCGCGGGCGCGCATCTCGTCCTCGACCTTCTTGATGCCGTGTAGGACCGTGGTGTGATCGCGCCCGCCGTAGATGTCTCCGATCTTCACGAGCGAGAGACCGGTGTTCTCCCGCGTCAGATACATCGCGATATGGCGGGCGTGGGTGAGCGGGCGCGAACGGCTCTTCGAGATCAGCTCGTCGATCGCGATCGAGAAGTATGCGGCGGTCTCCTCGAGGATCAAGGGAGCCGGGATCTCGGTCTCGGTCTGCGGGATCAGGTCTTGCAGGGCGCGCTCGGCGAGCGACTCGTCGATCGGCTGGCTCGTCAGCTCGGACCACGCGACCACGCGGACGAGGGCCCCCTCGAGCTCTCGGACGCTCTGGTCGAACTTCGAGGCGGCGAACTCGATCACGGCGGGCGGCACCACGATGCGGTCGCGCTCGGCCTTCAGCTGCAGGATCGCGATCCGCGTCTCGAGGTCGGGCGGCTGCACGTCGACGCACAACCCCCACTTGAAGCGGCTCACGAGTCGCTCCTCCAGCCCGGACAGCTCGTTGGGCGAGCGGTCCGACGCGATCACGATCTGCTTGCCGGCGCCGTGCAGGTGGTTGAACGTGTGGAAGAACTCGGTCTGGGTCTCTTCGCGCTTGGCGAGGAACTGCACGTCGTCGACGAGCAGGACATCGACCTCGCGGTATCGATGGCGGAACTCATCGCCCTTGCGTTCGCGGACCGCCTTGATGAACTCCGTCACGAACTGCTCGGACGTCACGTATTTCACCCGGGTGCCCGACGTGAGCCGGTGCATGTGATGACCGACGGCGATCAGCAGGTGGGTCTTGCCCAGACCAGTTGCGCCGTAGATGAAAAGAGGGTTGTACGCCGTCGAGGGCGTCGCCTCGGCCACGGCCATCGCGGCGGCGTGGGCGAAGCGGTTCGACGGGCCGGGGACGAACGCGTCGAAGGTGTAGTTCGGGAACGGCAGCCCGGGCGCCCCCATCGTCTCGCCGGCGGGCAGCAGCTCGGAGGGCGCGCCGATCGCGGCGTACGCGGCGGGCGGGCGCGAGGCTTCGACGTCGGCGCCGTCATCGCCGCGCCGCGCCGCGGCGTCGGAGCGCAGGTGCTCGTCGACCACGAGCTCGATCTTCACGGGGCAGCCGGCCATGGTCGCGGCCGCCTGTTCGATCAGCGAGAGATGGTCGTGCTGCAGGCGATCGCGGACGAGCTGGCTCGGCGCCGCGAGCTGCAAGACGTCGTCCGCCAGTTCGAGCGGCGCGACGTCGGCGAACCACATGACGACCGTGGTTTCCGGGAGATCTGCGCGTGCTCGCTCCAAGACGAAGGACCACATCTGACGCGCTTCGTGCTCAGGAACGGCAACCGGCATACGTATCCACAGAACCTTTCCACAACGGTGGAAAACCCTTACGGGAAGCTTTGGCTGGCGGGCGAGATTCGGAGCCGCACCGCCGGGGGGAAGCGCGGGGCGCACGATAGCACGGGGCTTTTCCACACGACCCGCCGTGCGGGGGGTCTTGGCACTCTTTCTCCTGTCAACCCCTTTGTCCTGCGGCGATGCGGCCCCGTATACTCTGTGACCTTGGCCGGCGCGAGCCGGCTTTCGTCACGAAATCCGACTGACCGAGGGACCGATCATGGCCAAGGGCAAGCGTACCTACCAGCCGAACAACCGCCGCCGACACAAGCGCCACGGCTTCCGTCTGCGCATGCGAACCCGCGCCGGCCGCTCGATCCTCGCGGCGCGCCGCCGCAAGGGCCGCGCTCGGCTGACGGTCTGAAGCGCCGCCCGTGCGTGCGCGGGAGGTTCGCCGGGTGTTCGACGTGGCCCGGCCGCTGCATGGGAGGCGGGTGGTAGTGTTTCTCGCGCCCGGGACCGGGTCGCTCGCCGTCGTCGCCGCACGTCGCGTCGGTGGCGCCGTCGAGCGGAACCGAGCCCGCCGCATCCTGCGTGAAGCCTGGCGACAGGTCTCGCCGCAGATCACCGACGATGCCGACGTCGTCCTGGTGGCTCGTGAGGCCATCCGGGGCGCCATGACTCACGACCTGGTGGCCGAGATGACCGATCTGCTCGAGGCGAGAACCTCGTGAACGTGATCCGCCGCACGCTGTGGGGCCTCGGTGCCCCCGCCCGCGCGCTCCTGACGGGGGCGATCCGGTTCTATCGCGCCTCGCTCTCGGGTTGGCTGGGGGGCCAATGCCGCTTCTACCCCTCGTGTTCGCGCTACGGTGAGGCCGCGATCCGAACCCACGGTGCGTTGAAAGGATCCGTCCTCGCTGCCTGGAGAGTCTTGCGCTGCAACCCTTTCGGGCAGGGTGGCGTGGAGCACGTGCGTCCCCGCCCTCCGGGCACGTCGTATGAACACATCATACATAGCTCGGAAGGGGCGGACGTTTAAATGCTCGCCTTCGGCCCCTTCCAAGCGCTGCTCGACGCGATCGGGTGGGTCCTGGCCGGCATCTTCGACCTGGTCCCCAACTACGCGGTGTCGATCATCATCCTCACGCTCGTGATCCGGCTGGTGCTGCTGCCGCTCGGGATCAAGCAGATCAAGTCGATGCAAGCGATGCAGGCGATCCAGCCTCGGGTCAAAGAGCTCCAGAAGAAATACAAGGGCAACAAGCAGAAGGCGCAAGAAGAGACGATGAAGCTCTACAAGGAAGCCGGCGTGAACCCGCTCGGCGGCTGTCTCCCCCTGTTGCTGCAGTTCCCGATCCTCATCGCGATGTATGCCGTGATCCGTGCCCCGGTGTTGTCTCCCGTCGACGGAGCGGCGCAGACCTACCAAGTGCAGAACAACCACCTGCCCGAGGACAGCACGCTCTTCAAAGACGTGATCACGCATACCGACACCTCGGTCGTCTCGTTGAACTTCCAGTGCTCGGCAGCCCAGAGCGGGACGCAGGCGCAGCTCAACGACACGGCCGGCGAGGCCGTCCAGAGCGGATGGTCGATCCGGGGAAGGGAGGGGAACCCGCTCGCCTTCACCTCGATCGGCACCCTCGATTGCGGGAACGGCCCCACCGACAAGATCGCGTACTTCGCGATGCTGGTCGTGATGATCGGCACGACGTTCTACCAGCAGCGACAGATGCAGAAGGCGAGTCCTCCGGGCGCCGCCTCGTCGCAGCAGCAGGCCATCATGAAGTTCATGCCGCTGATGTTCGGGATCTTCGGGTTCAGCTTCCCGGCCGGCCTCGTGCTTTATTGGATGGTGTCCAACCTGTTCCAGATCGGACAGCAGGGGTTCCTGCTGCGTGCAGGCCATATCGGTCCCGACGCCCTCGATCGCCGGATCGCCGAGCAGAAGGCCCGCGCGGCCAACCAGCCCGAGAAGAAGGGCTTCATCGCGGGGATGATGGAGCGTGCGGAGCAGGCTCGTCAGCAGGAGGGAAGCAAGGGCGCAGCCGCCCCCGGCACCTCCTCGAAGCGGGGGCCTCGTAAGCCGCCTCCGAAGAACCAGCCGCGCCCCAAGCCCAAAGATCCGGGAGGCACCGATGGCCAGTGAGATCGAGCGGACCGCCCCCACCGTCGACGAGGCGATCGCCGCCGCGCTCGGGTGGCTCGGGGTCGGCGCCGACGAAGTGGACGTCGAGGTACTGGAGGCCGGTGATCAGGGCGATCCCGGCGGGGCTGCGACGGTGCGAGTGACGGTCCGCGAGGCGGGACCGGTGTCCGCGCCTTCGGCTGGTGATGCCCGTCGGGAAGACTGGGCCCCCGAGGACCTCGAGGCGCAGGCAGATGCCGTCGCCGACTTCGTGGACGAGCTCCTCGCGAAGATGGAAATCGACGCGATCGCCGAGCCCAACCCCCAGGACGATGGCCATATGTACGTCGACATCGTCGACGGCCCGGAAGAGGACATGGCGCTGCTGATCGGCCGCCACGGGCAGACGCTGGAGGCGATCCAGGAACTGGCCCGTATGGCGGTGGGCCGGCGTCTGGACCAGCGAGTGCGCGTCATCGTCGACGTCGAGGACTACCGGAAGCGCCGCGAGTCCGAACTGATCGAGGACGCCCGGGAGGCCGCGCTCCGAGTGGTCGCCGAGGGAGGCGAGTATGCCTTCGACCCCATGAATGCGTACGAGCGCAAGCTCGTCCACGACGCGGCCGCGGATGTCGAAGGAGCCGAGTCGTTCTCCCGCGGGGAAGCGCCCGACCGCTACGTCGTGATCCGCAAGCTTTAGTCCCTGATCGTCCCCTGGTCCCCTCCCGTCGTGTGTGAGAGGCGTGTTTCACGTGAAACATGAGGGTTGGTCCGCTCACGAGATCCTCGGGGTGCCACTCGACGCGCGCGCGTCCGCACGGCTGGAACGGTTCGAGGCGCAGCTTCTCGCTCTTGCCGTCCCGATGGGGATGATCTCCAAGGGCGATGTCCCCAGACTCCGAGAGCGCCATCTCCTCGACTGTCTGCGAGCCCTCCCACTGTTGGATGCGAACGATCGGCGACTCTGCGATCTCGGCGCCGGGGCCGGTCTTCCGGGCTTGGTCCTTGCGTGCGTCAGGCCCGACCTCGAGATCGTCCTGACCGAAGTTCGGCGGAACCGAGCGTCGTTCCTCGAGAGGGCGGTCGTCGACCTCGAGCTCTCCAACGTGCGGGTATGGGGGCGGCGCATCGAGACCCTGCGGGAGCGGTTCGATGTGTGTACCGCCCGGGCGTTCGGGCCTGCGCCGCGCGCCTGGTCGGCGGCGGAGCGCTTGCTCGAGCCCTCCGGTCGGCTGGTCTACTGGGCCGGCGAGCGATTCGACATCGCTGATGTCCCCGATGGGGTCGCGACGACGCTTTTCGAGACCCCGGCGCTTGCAAGGTCGGGGGCACTCGCTATCATGAGCCGGCAGTGACGAAGGCCTCTTCCGGCGCCTCAGCCTCGCGTACCTCCGGCTCCACGACGGGTGCCCCATCTTCCGCATCCAAGCCCGGCTCCAAGCCGAAGACGAAGCGAGTCCCCGTCGTGCCTGACACCCCCGGGAACGCGAGAATCATCGCGATCGCGAACCAGAAGGGCGGGGTGGGAAAGTCCACCACGGCCGTCAGCCTTGGCGCCGCACTCGCCGATCTTGGCTTTCGGGTGCTGGTCGTGGACCTCGACCCCCAGGGCAACGCTTCCACCGGGATGGGGATCCGCCACGAGGCCCGGGAGCGGACGATCTACGACGTCGTCGTGGGCGAGGCTCCGATCCGAGACGCGGTCGTTCCCACGCTGGTCCCGAACCTGCATGCGGTCCCCTCGACGATCGATCTTGCGGGGGCCGAGATCGAGCTCGTGAGCCAGTTCTCGCGGGAGCATCGCCTCAAGAAGGCGCTCGCCGAGGTGTCGGAGGGCGTGTATGACTTCATCCTCATGGATTGCCCTCCGAGCCTCGGCCTGCTCACCGTCAATGCGCTGACCGCGGCCGAAGAGCTCATCGTCCCGATCCAATGCGAGTACTACGCCCTCGAGGGGCTCGGCCAGCTCCTGCGCAACGTCTCGCTCGTGCAGCAAAACATCAACCCGGGCCTGCGCCTCTCCGGGATCGTGATGACGATGTTCGATCCCCGAACCAAGCTTTCCGAGCAGGTGGTCGAGGAGGTGCAGCGCTTCTTCGGCGACCTCGTCTACGACGTGATCATCCCGAGGACGGTCCGATTGTCGGAGGCGCCCGGCTATGGGCAACCGATCACCGTTTACGACCCCAAATCCAAGGGAGCCGAGTGCTACCGGGAGCTCGCACGGGAAGTCGCCCTGCGTCCGCCCCCCGACGAGCCCATGCCGATCTTCGACGACCTGCCGACCGTGGTGGTGCCCGCCGTGGCGGCAACGATCGCTAGTCCCCCCATGGACGAGGCCGACCTCGCAGAGCTCCCGACGGTGCGATCGGTGATGCACGAGGCCGCCGACGCGGAGGTGACCGATCAGGTCGAAGACGAATTCGAGACCGAGCAGATCCAGGATGAAGTCGTCGAGGTGGTCGAGGCGACGATCGATGCGGCTGAACTGGACGAGGGCCCGGCCCCGAGCGCCGAGGAGATCGTCGCCGCCGACGCGGGGCGCCAGAGCGAGGAAGCCGACGCCCGCGAGCTCGAGGAGACGCCGTCGGTCGCCCAGGCGCTCGGCGATCCGCCACCCGACGATGACGACGACGTCTGGGAAGAGGTCGATGAGCCGCCGCCGGCGGTCCCGCGAGTCTCGGCTCCTCGTTCGCCCGCTCCCCCGGGCCAACTGCCCGAGCGCCGCGTGGTCGTGATCGACGAGGATGCCGTCGATTACTCGACGGCGGCCGAGGCCGGCGGACCGACTCCTTCCCGTGCGACCGAGGATCCGCACACAGCCGTGGCCGACATCGGGGCCACGCTCGAGGATGACGAGGGGTTGCCGAAGCGCCGATGGAGACTGTTCCGCAAGGGAGGCGAGTGATGTCGAAGCGAGGTGGGCTCGGTCGAGGGTTGTCGGCGTTGATCCCCGGAGCGCCCGAGGCCGGCGAGACCGCAGGCGGTCTCCTCGAGGTGCCGGTGAACGCGGTGGCGCCCAACCCGAAGCAACCCCGAACCCATTTCAACGCCGAGGAGCTTTCTGCGCTCGCCGCCTCGATCCGTGAGGTCGGGATCTTGCAGCCGATCGTGGTCCGCAAGGCGGGGGAGTCCGGCTACGAGCTGGTGGCGGGGGAACGGCGCCTGCGGGCGGCCAAGCAGGCAGGCTTGGCGACGGTACCCGTTGTCGTGCGGGACACCGACGACGCGGACATCTTGCGTGAGGCCCTCATCGAGAACATCCATCGCGAGGATCTCGGGCCGATGGAGCTCGCCGAGGCGTTCCGGGCTCTCCTTGAGGACCTCTCGCTCAAGCAGGAGGAGCTCGCCGACCGAGTCGGTGTGTCGCGGTCACACATCGCGAATACGATCCGCCTGCTGCAGCTGCCGATGGACGTCCAGCAGCTCTTGGCCGACGGGAAGATACAGGCCGGACACGCCAGAACGCTGCTCTCGCTCGGCGACGCAGAGGCACAGAACACACTCGCCCTGCGGGTGGCCGCCGAGGATCTCTCGGTCCGCGAGACCGAGGAGCTGGTGCGGCGATACTTGGAGGCGCCCAAGGCGGTCGCGCCGGTCGACAAGAGTGCGCCCAAGCCCGCGGCGAGCGGGATGGCCGAGGTCGAGGAGATCTTGTCCGAGCAACTCGCGACGCGCGTGTTGATCCAGATGGGAAAGAAGCGGGGAAAGGTGATCATCGAGTTCGGCTCGCCCGACGACCTCGAGCGGATCGTCTCGGAGATCATCGGCTCCGGCCCCGGTCTGGCTCCCGAGTAGGCCTCAGCCGCGAGAGAGCGCCGACCGTAGGACGCGGTCGCACAGATCCGAGAGTGTCATGCCGGCGGCCACCGCCGCCATCGGGAGCAGGCTCGTCTCCGTCATGCCCGGGCTCACGCTCACCTCGAGCACCCATGGTCGCCCGGCCGCGTCAACGATCGCGTCCACGCGCGTGACGTCGCGCACGCGCAGGGCCCGCGCGGCCAGCGCAGCTGACGCGATGAGCACCTGGACCGAGGCATCGGCCAGTCGCGCCGGCGCGAAGAACTCGGTGGCGCCTGCCGTGTAGCGCGCCGCGTAGTCGTAGGTCCCTCCCCTCGGCACGATCTCGACCGGAGGCAGCACCTCGAAGGGGGTCCCCACCATGCCGACCGCCACCTCGCTGCCGACCACCCGACGCTCGACGATCGCCGCAGCGCTGAAGGAGAGTGCGGCCATCACGGCGGCGGGGAACTGGCCGGCCTCGTCGACGAAGGTCACGCCGAGGGCCGAGCCGCTCCTCGAGGGCTTCACCACGCACGGGAGTCCGACCTGGGCGATGACGCGATCGAGGGCCTGCCCCGCACCGAGATCTCGTAACGCCGATGCTTCGATCACCGCCCATGGCGGCGTGTCGACCCCGGCACGATCCAGCTCGTCCTTGGCCAGTGTCTTGTCGAACGCGATCTCGCAATCGAAGGCGGCGGTCCCCGTGAAGGGGAGGTCGAGGAGGTGCAGCAGACGCTGGACGGTCCCGTCCTCCCCTTCCTTGCCATGGAGCGCGAGGTAGCACAGATCGGGCCTGCGATCGTCGAGCGCCCCGACCAGCGGCGTATCGGCGGGGTCGACGAGCCAGGTTTCATGGCCCAGGTGGGTGAGTGATGTCATCACACGGTGCCCGGACCTCAGCGAGACGTCACGCTCGGGCGTGCGTCCGCCGGCGAGGACCGCGACCTTCATCCGCCCAGGCTCCCGAACATCTGTGCCTTCTCGGCCAAGAGCGTTCCCAGCCGGGCGATCCCCTCACGGATCTGCTCCTCGGTGGGGTAGCAGAACGCCAGTCGCATCTGGTGAAGGCCCCGCCCGTCCGGGTAGAACGCCGTGCCGGGGACGTAGGCGACACGGCGTTCGACCGCGGCGGCAAGCATCGCCCTGGTATCGATCCACTCCGGCAGGGTCACCCACACGTAGAAGCCGCCGCCGGGTGTGGTCCAGGTCGCACCGGCGGGGAACGATTCCTCGAGCGCCTCGAGCATCGCGTCTCGCCGATCCCGGTAGGTCGCGACCAACGTCTCCAAGTTCGCGCGCCAGCGCTCGCCCGCGAAGTACCGCTCGGTGACCAGCATGGTGAACGACGAACCGCACAGATCCGCCGCCTCCTTCGCGAGGATGAGTCGCTGCGTGACGGATTGTTCGGCCAGTGCCCACCCGACGCGGACCCCGGGGGAGAAGACCTTCGACACGGTGCCCAGGTAGATCACGTTGTCGGGGTCGAGGGTTCGCAGCGCCGGGAGGGCATCCCCTTCGAAGCGCAGCATGCCGTAGGGGTTGTCCTCCACGATCGGGACGCCGGCCTCTCGGCACAGACTCGCGAGGCGTTGTCGTCGAGAGTATGATAACGTCACACCTGATGGATTGCCGAAATTCGGGCACGTATAGACGAACTTGGGTCGCTCGCCGCGAACGAACGCCTCCTCGAGCTGGTCGACGATCATGCCCTCCTCGTCGAGCTCGATCTGCAGATACCGCGGCTCGTACGCCCCGAACGCGGTGAGCGCCCCCACGTAGGCCGGGGCTTCGACCGCGATCACGTCGCCGGGGTCGATGAAGATCTTGCCCACCAGGTCGAGCGCCTGCTGCGCGCCGGTGGTGATGACCATGTCATGGGGGTCGGCCGCGACGCCCTCCTCGCGCATCAGAGCCGACAGCCGCTCCCGCAAGGAGACGTGTCCCTGGCCGCCGCCGTACTGCAGGGCCATCGAGCCGTGCTCATCGAGCACCTGTCTGACCACCTCGAGCAGGTCCTCGGACGGCAACGCCTGAACGAACGGCATGCCCCCGGCGAGGGAGATCACTTCTGGTCGCGAGGCGACGGCGAACAACGCACGTACCTCGGAGGCCGACATCCCCTGCGTGCGGCGCGCGTAGCGGTCGACGAAACGATCGATCGAGAGCTCGGCCATGGGAAGGGCCCCAGCCTAGCATCGGGCGCGGGCCATCCCGCGCGCTGCCGGGCTCATGTGGGGGAGACTGCCGGGAGCACTTCTGCGGCAAGGACTTCGAGCATCTCGAGATCGTCGAACAGCTCGTGATTCAGCATGATGCGCTGCACGCCGGCCTCCTCGTACTCCAGGAGGCGTTCGACGGCCTGCGCGGGGGAACCGACGATGCACTCTGCACGGAGCGTCGCGAGCTCGTCCTCGAACGCTCCGGCGCGCATCGCCCGTTCTCTCGCGCGCTCGATCCGCTCCACGGCCTCGGCCTCGGTGGCGCCGACGTAGCACCAGGTCATCAGCGAAGTCGTGAGCGATGCCTGATCGCGCCCGTCGGCGTCGAGCCGGTCGCGCACGCGCAGGAACCGTTCGCGGACGCTCGCCGGGGGTCCGCTCACGGTGTTGAACTCGTCGGCCCACCGCGCCACGAGCGCCGCCAGACGAGGCCCTCCGTCACCACCCACGATGATCGGTGGATGCGGGTCCTGCACCCCCTTGGGTGCGAACGGCGCCGCGTCGAGCCGGTAATGGCGGCCTTCGAACGAGACCTCGTCCTGCGTCAACAGCCCGTGCACGATCTCGAGCTGCTCCTCGAGTCGGTCGAACCGCTCGGCGGCCGAGGGGAACGGGAACCCGTGGGTGCGATGTTCCTCTTCCCACCAGCCCGCGCCCATGCCGATCTCCACGCGGCCGCCGCTGATCCGGTCGACCGTGACGGCCGCCTTCGCGAGGACCGCGGGCTCACGGAACGTCACGGGCGACACCAGCGTGCCCAGGCGGATCGCCGAGGTGACCGCCGCGATCCCGGCGAGGTTCGTCCACGCGTCGGAGGATCCGCGGTCCCGATCGCGCATCACGCTCAAGTAGTGATCGGAGGTGAAGATCGCCTCGAACCCGAGCCGCTCGGCGGCCTGCGCCGCGGCGACCCACTCCTGCCAGGTCACGCCTTCTTGGCCCTCGAGCATCAGGCAGACACGCATCGGCGCGTAGCATAGTCGGCCATGGAACCCGGCCCCGACCCACACGACACGCCCGACACCGGGTTCGGCGAATCGTCCGAGCGGGACCGCGCCCTCCGCGCGACGGTGATGGGTCTCGTGCTCGGTGTCGTGCTGGCCGCGCTCGGCCGATCGCGCTGAGACGCCCGCCCTAGCCGACGAAGAACCGTTGCACGCCCGCCGCGATCGCGCGGCCGATCGCGGCCGAGATCGCCGGGTCGGCGAGCCGTGCCGACTCGTCGCCGTTCGTCTCGAAGACGGGCTCGACCTGCACGGCAGGCATCCGCGTTTCACGCACGATGCTTCCCGTGAGTGGTTGCAGCCGCCCGCCCCGCTCGAGCACGGATTCGAGCTCGTCCAGGATCAGCTGCGCGAGCAGCATCCCCGCGGGCGAGTGGGTCACGAGGCTGCCGAAGTATGAGCACGTCGGTCCCGCCGCCTCGGAGGAGCCTTCCGCGAGTCGCAGCGAGACACACACGGCGGCGTCGAGATCGTTGGCTGCGCGTGCGTGATCCGAGGGCGCAGACCCCTCCGCGTCGTCGAGGATCACCGGCTCTGCGCCCGCCGACCGGAGCTCCGCCGCGAGCGACCTCGCGACCTGCGAGAGGCCTACATCGCCCGCGTCGTTGCCCGCGTCGATCGCGATCAGGCGCCCCTCGATCGACCCGCGTGCGCCTCGAAGCTCCTCTTCCTCCCGAACCAACGCCCGGCTGGGAGCGGACTCCTGCGGCCGCATCCGCTCCAGCGAGACGATCATCTGCGGCCCCACGATGCCGTCCACCTCGTCGGCGACGTTGCGCTGGAACTCCCTGACGGCGCGGTCGGTATGCGGTCCGTGCAGTCCGTCTTCCTTGCCCGCATCGAAGCCCAGGGCATTCAGCTTGCGTTGGAGAGATCGGACATCGTCACCGCGGAACAGCGGGGAGTGCAGGTAGAGCGTGCGGTCGCCGAGCCGCCAGCCTGCCTCGACGAGCTGGCCCCAAGTGTCGGGTCCGACCAGGCCGTCGACACGCAGGGTCCGTGCAGCCTGGAAGGCCCGCACCGCGCGATCGGTGGACGCCCCGAACCTCCCGTCGAGTTCGGCGGGATCCAGGACCGCCCCGAGCTCGATCAAACGTCGCTGGATGTCGAGGACCTCGGTGCCCTCGTCTCCGAGGCGGAAGATGCGCACGTTCCGAGTCTGCGCCCCCCGCGCGCGGAGCGGCAACCGTCGGGTCGGCTCAGCCGAGGTGCGGCTCGAGGTCGCGCATGATGGCGTCCTTCGGGCGAGCTCCGACGACCCGGGCGACTTCCTCGCCGCCCTTGAACAGGATCAGCGAGGGGATGCTCATGACACCGTATTGGCGGGTGGCGTCGGGGTTGTCGTCGATGTTGAGCTTGACGACCTTGAGCGCCTCGCCCTTTTCCTGGCCGATCTCCTCCACGACGGGGGAAACCATGTGGCAGGGCACGCACCATTCAGCCCAGAAATCGACCAGCACCGGGGTCTCCGAGTCGAGCACGGTCGTCTTGAACTCCTGGTCGGTTACGTCGCCCATGTTGGCCATGTCGTGTCGCTCCTCGTTTCGTGGGGTGGGGCCCGGCGACCGTCGGCCGCCCGTCTAGATTCTCAGAACGCGCCGACGTCGCCTCGGATTCCCGGCTCAGCCGTGCGCCTCGGCCTCCAGCAGATGCTCGGCGTCGATCGCGGCCTTGCAGCCTTGTCCGGCGGCGGTCACGGCCTGCCGGTAGATCGTGTCCGTGACGTCACCCGCGGCGAACACGCCCGGTACCGAGGTGGTCGTGCGTGGTTCCGCGACCTTCACGTAGCCGTCGGCGAGTTCGAGCTGGCCTTCGAACAGCGATGTGTTGGGGGTGTGTCCGATCCCCATGAAGACCCCGTCGGTGCGGAACTCGGCCCGCTCGTCGGTGTTCAGGTTGCGGAGTCGGATCCCGGAGACGGCGTCCTCGCCGAAGATCTCTTCGACCACCGAGTCCCAGATCACCTCGATCTTGGGATTGGCGAGCGCCCGTTGGGCCATGATCGGCGATGCGCGGAACTCGTCGCGCCGATGCACGATCGTCACCTTGCTCGCGAACTTCGTGAGGAAGGTTGCCTCTTCCATCGCGGTGTCGCCTCCACCGACGACCACCAGCTCCCGATCACGGAAGAAGAACCCGTCGCACGTCGCACAGGCGCTGACGCCTCGGCCGCGGAGCTTCTCCTCGCCGGGCACGTCGAGCCACTTCGCGCTCGCGCCGGTCGCCACGATCAAGGTTCGCGCTCGCCATTCCTGATCGCCGGCCCAGACGCCGAACGGCCGCGCCGAAAGATCGACCCGGGTCACATGGACGGGCAGGATCTCGGCTCCGAACCGAGACGCCTGCTTCTCCATCTGGTCCATCAGCTCGGGACCCAGGATGCCGTCGCCGAATCCCGGGTAGTTCTCGACGTCGGTGGTCAGCATCAGCTGGCCGCCGGCCTCCAGGCCCTTGAGCACGAGCGGGCTGAGGTTGGCGCGTGCCGCATAGAGGGCCGCGGTGTACCCGGCCGGTCCCGACCCGATGATGATCACGTCACGCACGTCGCTCATCCGAACCTCCCGACAGCTTCAACGCCCCCATATTCCCAAAGCGGGGCGCCTCCGCCTCAGATGCGCGTGGTGGTGAAGCTCAACGCGTCGCATGTCGCTCGATCGGCGACCCACACGGTGACGGTATCGGCAGGCTGACCCGGCCCGGGGCCCTCCAGGACCACGGCCAGATAGGCGGGGGTTCCACGGAATCGGGCGGAGAGCAACCTGATCGGCGAGCCGGGGAATCCTGGGAATGCGGTGGCGACGCAGCCCTGCGCCCGCTCGGTCTGGGCCGGCGTGCCCAGCGGCCCCGACGTCGCGATCTCGCCAGGGGCGCTTGCCGCCGCCGATCGTGCGTAGCCGCCCGCGAGGGTCTGGATCGCCGCCTCGTCGTAGTCGATCTCCTGTAACTCGAGGCTGAGGGCCGCGAGGGTCTCCGTGCCGGCCACCGTCGGCCGAGTTACGTCGCCCGATCCCGCGGCGCGATCGGACGCACCGTTGGTTCCCACCTTGGGGAGCACGACGGCGATCAGGAGCGCGATGACCGCGGCCGCCGCGATCGCCCCGAAGCGGTACCAGGGGGGAGCGGCCGATGCTGGAGCCGAGTCTCGACTGCCCGTTCCGATCGCGGCGATCACCCGGCCGGCGAGATCGGGCGACATCGGGTCGGGGAGACGGGCCAGCGCGAGACGTCCGGCATCGGCGAGCTCGACCTCGGCCCGGCAGCGGGGGCAGGCCTGGAGGTGGGCGTCGACGGAGGTCCGAAGCGATCCGGACAGCGAGCCGTCGACGTAGTCGGCGAGGAGCTCTTCGGGGTGCGTCATCGTTCCTCCTCCGACGCTTCCGGCACGCCCTCAGGTTCCGCGAGTGCGCGGGCCAAGGCGACCCGGCCCCGATGGACCCGGGACTTGACCGTGCCGACCGGGACGTCGAGGACGCGCGCGATCTCCTCGTAGGGGAGGTCTTCGATGTCCGCGAGCACCAGCACCACCCGGAAGTCCTCGGGGATCAGGGCGAGAGCGCGAGCCACGTCGATCGTGCCCGCGATCTCGTCGGCGGGGTCGGGTGTGGGGGGTGCGTCGTCCAGCGCGCGTTCATCGTTGTGGTCGGCCCTGTGGAGCATCGGTTGTCGCTTCGCGCGTCGCAGCGAGTCGTAGCAGGCGTTCACGGCGATCCGGTGGAGCCAGGTTCCGAAGGCCGCGTCGCCCCGGAACTGTTCGAGCTTGCGGAAGGCCGTCATGAAGGCGTCCTGGGCAGCGTCGCGCGCGTCTTCGGGGTCGGCGAGGATCCGCAGGCACACCGCGTAGATCCGCGTCTGGTGCAACTCGACGAGCGCGCCGAAGGCCGTTGGATCGCCCCCGCGGGCTCGGCGCAGCAGGAGGTCGTCGGGCCGGCTCACGTCACCGACGCTACACGGACGAGGGGCCGACGGTTTCCGTGTGCACTACCTGCGCGTAGTGCTTGGTAAAGCTCAGATGGCCGGCCAGGAACGTGTGGGCCGTCTTCTTCACGGTGATCGTGATCCGACCCGTCTGCGGATCAACGGTGCAGAACCCCTTCTTGGGGATCTTGATCGTGTCGTCCTCGGCACGGATCGCGGTGGCCGCCTCCTCGCACGCGCTCGGGGCACTCCCGGTTCGGGCGTAGGCGTCGACGCCCGCGCTCGCGGCTCTGCTCGCCGCGTCGGCGACGTGGAACGTCGTGAACATGATCGAGAACGTATCGACGGCCGAGACGCACATAAGGGCGAGTAGCAGCAACCACACGATCACGAGCTTGCCCATCATCCCGGTCTCGCTTCGCAGACGTGCGTGCATCAGACCTCCCTCAGCCACGGAATCGGCTGAGCATCGCGCTCTTGACCTCTTCGACCTCGCGGAGACCGACGATAAGCGCCCCACCGAGGAAGACAAGCAACGCGGCCGAGACGGCGACGGCGACCTCCACGAGCCCACGCACGTCCGACGCTCCCGCAGGGACGATGCGCGTGGCCGCCCACGCCGCGAGGCCGGCGGCCGCGGACAACGGGAGCACCTTCACGAGGGTCACGCCGATCCGGGCGCCGTCGAGCCCCTGGATCCGACGTCGGGCGATCAGCAGCAGCACCCCGGTCCCGACCGCGTACGAGGCGGCGTGCCCCAACGCCAGCCCCGGGATCCCGAGGTCGAGCCCGAAGAAGAAGAGCAGGTCCGCGGCCACGTTCACGACGGCGGCACCGATGTTCACGAGCGCGGGGGTTCGGGTGTCCTGCATCGCGTAGAAGGTCCGCGTGAGCAGTTGGAAGACCGAGAAGAAGGGCAGACCGACCGCGAAGGCCCGAAGCGTGTCGGAGATCAGGACCGCGTCGCGCGGGTTCGACGCGCCGTGCTGGAACAGCAACCGAGTGAGCGGCAGCGCGATCGCGATGAATCCGAAGGCGGCGGGCACGATGATCACGGACGTGTCGCGGACCCCTCTCGAGAATAGGGTGCGCACGTCGTCGATCCGCCGGTCGGACCAGGCGGCCGACATGGCGGGGAGCAGGGCGGTGAAGATCGACACCGCGAAGATCGCATGGGGAAGCGAGAACACGATGAATGCCGCCGCGTACGCGGTGATCCCACCCTGGACCCGGCGATTGAGGACGATGATCACGAGGTACGCGAGCTGGTTCGCGGCCACGTAGACCACGACCCAGACCGCGAGCCTGGCCATCCGGCGGAGCGCGGGATGACCCCAATCGAACCGCAGGTGCCACCGATAGCCTGCCGAGCGCAGCGACGGCCATAGGGCGAGCGTCATGGCGGCGACGCCCACCGTCGTGCCCGCGCCGAGCACGAGCCGCTGCGACGCGGTGATGTCGGCGACGCTGGCCGGAGAGCCGCCGTGCATGACCCACGCGTAGACGCCGAACGTGGCGATCACCACGAGGTTGTTCAAGACCGGCGCGAACATGGGCGCGGCGAACCGGCGGTTCGCGTTCAGGAGTCCCCCTGCGGCCGCTCCCACGCCGTAGAACACGATCTGCGGCATGAACCATCGCAAGAAGTACGTCCCGAGGGCGAGCTGCGCGGCCTTGTCGGGAGCGTCGGAGATCGAGTTATAGAGCCCGATGATCTGCGGGGCGAAGATCATCCCGAGGACGGCGATCGCGGAGAGCAACACGAGGGTGAGGGTCAGGATGCGGTCGGCGACCTCCCAGGAGGCGCCGCGGCCGTATTGCTGCATCCGGTCCACGAACAGCGGCACGAACACCGAGGTGAGCACACCCCCGAGGGCCAGCTCGTACAGGATGTTGGGCGTGGTGTTCGCGGTCGTGTAGGTGTCGGCGAGGGCGCTCCCGGTGACGCCGATCGCGGCGATCTGTGCCGAGAGGCGCAGGAATCCCGTGACGCGCGACAACGCCGTTCCCACGGTCATCACGCCCGCGTTGCGGGCGTACCCGGCGTCTCGCGCCGCGAGGTCGCCCGGATCGGAAGCGGGGGTCAGGTCCGGCGTCTGATCACCCTCCTCACCCAGAGCCCCGCCAGCAAGAGGGCAGCCGCGGCGGTGACGATCAGCGCGATCCGGTTCACCGCGGTCACGCGCACCACGAGCTGCTGTTGATGGATCGGCAGGTTGTTCGGCGCCCTGGTGATCACCTCGATCGACGCGGGGCCCGCCCCTGTGGCGAGGACCCGGAGGTTCACGATCTGGTTCGAGCCGGTGAGTTCGATCGTCTGGCGGTCTCCATCGGGGAAGGTGAACCGCGAGGACCGGAACTGGAGCTGCACGGTGATCGGGGTGTCGCCGGGATCGCTCATCCTGATCGGGATCGTGCCCTCGCGCGATGTCAAGGTGAACACCTGGCTCGTGTCGGGCGCCGCATGATCGAACAGGGCGCCCGTGACGGCGTCGACCTGCGCGATCCAGCGCGAGCCCGCCGACGGATCCGCCACGTACTCACCGGACTCCGCCATGAGCAAGGCACGACGCAGCCGGTCGGGTACCGGGGAAGGCTCGAGGAGCATCGCCTCGAATCCGTCAACCCGGCGTCGAGCATCCCGGATCGCGTCGGCATAGGTGCGCGGGAACACCGCCGAGGGTGCCGTGGTGAGCGCCGTGGCGTCGCCCACGGGGAACACCTGTCGCACGAGTTGGCGGGCGGTCACCCCCCGCAGGAACGGAGCGTCGGCGAGGCGGCGCGTGATCGGACCCCAGATGCCCGGCGGCAGGTTCGCGGGGAGGGCGAGTGAGACCCCGCGCACCGTGGGGGGCACGGGCACCGGCGATTCACGCCAGATCGTGGCGAGCTCGCCCAGCACGACCTGGGCCGCGAGGATCGGGTCCTGCTCGATCGCCGGGTCGGCAAGCAGCCCCGCCACGTCCGGGTCGGGGAGCACGATCGACACTTCGTCGCCACCGGTCACCGGAACCCCCGCCGTCGGCAGCGGCGCATAGGCGTTCTCCTGTTCCGGCCGCTCCACGGTATCGGCGGCACCCAGGACGGTGAGGATGCCACGCGACGACAGGAGGGCGATCGTCGCGTCGTCCAACGCACTCTGGGGCGGTCTGATCACCTCCCGGACGGGCGGATGATCGAGCGTGAGGGCGACGGTGCGCCGCCCGAGCGCCAGTTGCGCGGTCAGGTCGGGCGCGAGGGTCGTCGCGAGCAACGAGGGCAGGAGCGGCGCCGAGAAGGGCATCGCCGACGGCTCCACCCCGGGATCGCTCGCGAGGCGTGCGAGCATGCGGAGCATGCGGTCGGCGTCCTGGGCCGGAGGGTCGCCGGCGTTCACCTGACTCCCGTCGGTACGCTCGTAGCCGTCGCGCATCCGGGCCAGCTGGTCCAACGTGGACGGCTGCAACGCGAGATCGAACGACGCCTGGCGGTCGGCGTCGTCGGCGATCCGCACGAGCGCGTCGAGCTGCGCCGAAAGGACGCCCTCGTGGGCGATGGCGGTCTCGAATCCCCGGTCGGCGAGCCGGCCATCCGGATCGAACGCCGACGGCGCGGAGAACTCGGCCCACCACGAGAGCCGCAGCGGTTCCTCGGGCGGGCGCACGAGATGGATCGCGGCCGAGTTGATCGCGGCGACAGGAACCCCCCGGCTCCGCAGGTCGATCCGGAGCGGGTAGACGAGGGAGTCGAGCGCGCTGACCCCGCCGATCAGCGACAGATCGATATCCTCGGAGAAGCTGCGCGGCTCGCCGGATGCCAGTGCGTCCTTGCGGGCGAAGGTCTGGGTGAAGACGGGAGAGTCGCCGGGCCCGTCGACCAGCGAAGATCCGTACAGGGTCCGGGAACGGATGGGCTGACCGATCGTGACCCCGAGTGAGAGATCGTCGACGGGGGCCGTTCCGTCGTTGCTCGCCTCGACGGTCACGGAGAGCACCGGGTCCTTCAGCGTCGTCCAGGCCGTCTGCGCGACGAGCCGAAGGGTGACGTCCGTCTGATCCTGCGCCCGGGCGATCGGCGCGCCGCTCAGGCACGGCAGCGCCGCGAGGAACAACGAGAAGAGTCCGCGGGACACGCGTCGGGTGGTCATGCCCGGCCCATCGTAGCGGGCGGCCCTCAGCCCCGGAGGAGGGCGAGCGCTTCGTTCAGGCCGTACGCGACGGCGACGAACAGCAGGAACGAGCCGACCGCGAGACGCAAGACGCGTTCCTGGGTTCCGAGCGCGAGCCGTGCGCCCACCAGCGCCCCGGGCACCGCGCCCACGGTGACACCCAGGAAGATCCACCAGTCGATGTGGCCGAGCCAGCCGTGGACGATCGTGCCGGGGATCACCAGCACGACGATCGCCAGGAGCGAGGTTCCGAGCGACCGCTTGAGCGGCATGCCGAGCCAGCCGGCAAGCAACGGCACCATGATCAACCCGCCACCGATCCCGAGCAGACCGCTGATGAACCCTGCCGCAAGCCCGACGCCCACGTAGGCGGCCGTCGTGGCCTCGCGCGCGGGCCTCCTCGATCCGGCTCGGCGCGTTCGGAGGATCCCGACCGCCTGGTAGGCCAGCAATGCGGCCGTCGAGACCAGGAGCAGATGGGTGTCGATGAACTTCGTCAGAGCCGCTCCAACGACCGCCGCCGCGACCCCGGGCACGGCCATCCACATCGCCGCCCGCTCGTCGATCTCCCCGGCCTTGCGATACGTGAGGGCGCCGGTGATCGCGGTGGGCAAGATCGCGGGCAAGGGGGTTGCCAGCGCGACGATCGGGGCGGCGCCGAGCAGCACCTGGATGCCGGGTGTCATGACGATGCCGCCGCCGACCCCGAACAGTCCCGAGAGGACCCCCGACACGAGGCCGATCAGCGCGGCCACCCAGACGTCGGTCATCCCAGGATCTCTGCGGCGCGGACGAGCACGTCGCGTTCCCCCCGGTAGGCCGCCCGCTTCATCGCGCGCTCGAGCGGGAACCAGCGGATCTCCTCCATCTCGTCGTCGTGATCCGCCGGGTCGCCGCCGGTGTGCCGCATCAAGAAGAAGTGCACGGTCTTGCGGATCCGCGTGTCTCCCCAGACGTAGAAGTACTTGGTCTCGCCCAGGGAGGACTCGATCACGGCGGTGAGCCCTGTCTCCTCGTGGACCTCGCGGACGGCGGCTTCCTCGTGACTCTCGCCCGCTTCGATCCCGCCCTTGGCCAGACCCCAGGCGAGCTCGCCCCTGCGGGTCCGCCGCGATGCCAGGACCACCTCGATGCCGTCGTCGACCCGCCGGTAGACGACGCCACCGGCGGAGATCTCCTTGACGACGGGGCCTTTGCCCGGCGTCTTGGCGGAAGTCTTGCCGGGGGTCTTGCCGGAAGTCTTGGACGCGGGCTTCTTCTTGCGGCGCTTCTTGGTGGCCTTCGGCTTGGCGGCGGCTCCGGAGCCGGAGGACGCGGCCTCCGTGGGAACGGGCGGCTCGGCGACGCGAGGCGACGACTTCGTACCAGCGGGTGGCGCCGCCTGGGTCCGCGCCGCCGCGTGATCGGTCGCCGTCCCCGGTCGCCGTCGTCGCCGTCTGCGCCGCCGACCCGCTCCGCCGGTTCCCGTTTCGTTGCCATCTGGCGCACCCATCGCGGGCGATTCTAGGCCGTGGGCTCAGGTGAGCCGGGACCACGGCCGATGTCTTCGGCATGCGGCCGCTGGGCGGCCGCCTGATCCGCTCGAGCGCAAGGAGCGATGACGTCGGCATGGATATCAACGAACTCCTGAGGTACGCCGTGGAGCGGGGCGCCAGCGACCTGCACCTCAAGGTGGGGAACGTTCCGTTCATCCGGGTTGACGGAGCGCTCGATCCCGCTCCGTTCGACGCGCTGACCGCATCCGATACCGAGACGTTCGCGTCGGCCCTGATGTCGGAGCACAAGCGGCGCGAGTTCGAAGCGTCGAGCGAGGCGGACCTGGGGTACACCCTGGCAGGCGTGGGGCGGTTCCGGGTCAACGTGTTCCGCCAGCGGGCGGTCATCGGACTCGCGGTGCGTCGCGTGCGCTCCGAGGTGCCCACGTTCGAAGAGCTCCGGCTCCCCACCGTGATGCGGTCGTTGGCCGAATCTCCCCGGGGGCTCGTGCTGATCACAGGCCCGACCGGCACCGGCAAGACCACGACGATCGCCTCGATGATCGGCCATATCAACCGGACTCGCCGGGCCCACATCGTCACGATCGAGGACCCGATCGAGGTCATGCACGACGACATCCGCTCGATCGTGCAGCAGCGGGAGATCGGCATCGACACCGATTCCTACGGCGCGGCGCTCCGCCACGTGATCCGTCAGGACCCCGACGTGATCTTCATCGGAGAGATCCGCGACGCCGAATCGGCGCTCTCGGCGATCCAGGCGGCCGAGACCGGCCATCTGGTGATCTCGACCCTGCACACGATCGACTGCATGGAAACGATCAACCGCATGCTCGACCTGTTCCCGCCGCAGCAGCAGAAGGAGGTCCGGACCTCGTTCGCCGGCTCGCTCCGCGGCATCGTTTCGCAGCGACTCGTGACCCGCGCCGATGGGAAGGGACGCGTGCCTGCCATCGAGGTGCTCGTGAACACCGGCCGCGTGTTCGACCGGATCGTCGATCCCGACAAGACGGATTCGATCGTCGAGGTGATCGCCGACGGCGAGTTTTACGGGATGCAGACCTTCGATCAGTCGCTCGTCCAGTTGGTGCGGGAGGGGCTCGTCGAGGAGGCCGAGGCCCGACGCACCGCGACGAACCCGCATGACTTCGACCTGCAGCTGCGCGGGGTGCTCGACCGGGGCTCGGCGCTCTCGGCCGACGAGATCGCCGGGCTTCCCTTCTAGGCGGGTTCGGCGCCTGGGGGGAGCTCGCCGGCCGCGCGTTGGGCTCGGAGCTCCATCGGATGCCGCCGATACCCGTACGGGATCGCGAGCACCAGGTACACCGGGATGAAGAGAGGTCCCCACGCGCCGTACTGACGGATGTGATGCCGTTCGTGCGCGAGCAGCGTCCCGGTCACGGGTCGCGCCGACACGATCACGAAGCCGATCGTCATCGCCGCCCGGTTCGCTTTCGGCATCAGTGCCGTCACACCTCGCGGGACCCGGTCGAAGATCAGCGCGCCGTCGGATAGACGTGGCGGTTGGAACGTGAGGAGCCCGACGACGAGGCCGAGCATCGTGTTGGGGAGCGTCCAGATGAACCCGAGCCAGGTGGGCACGTCTCGACCGTACCCGACGACGGGAGTGCCGCGCGCGGCCTCGGGCGGCGCAGGTCGGGGGGTATCCTCGTGCCGTCATGACCGAGCCCACGTCGCAGCCGGGCGCCACGATCGAGGTCGACCCGCTCGCGGACGAGCTGGGAGCCCTGTTCGAGGCAGCCGGCCACCAGCTCTATCTCGTCGGGGGTTCCGTGCGCGACCTCGTGATGGGCCGGGTTCGACTCGACGAGGCCGATCTGGACTTCTGCACCGACGCGGCGCCGCACGAGACCACCCGTCTGATGCGCGGGTGGGCCGACGGCATCTACCTCGTGGGGGTCAAGTTCGGAACGGTGGGGGCGCGCAAGTCCGGGCGCACGCTGGAGGTCACCACGTTCCGGGCGGACGCCTACGACGAGGCCCACCGCAAGCCGGCCGTGACGTTCGCGAAGGACGTCGAGTCGGACCTGTCCCGACGGGACTTCACGATCAACGCGATGGCGGTCCGGGTGCCGGGCGGCGCGTTCGTGGATCCGTTCGGCGGCGTGCGTCACCTCGCGACGAAGACGCTCGACACGCCGCTCGAGCCGGAGGTGTCGTTCTCCGACGACCCGCTGCGGATGCTCCGTGCGGCTCGCTTCGTGTCGCAGCTCGAGGTGATCCCGGCGGCTCGCTTGGTCGAGGCCCTCACGGAGATGCGAGGTCGCCTGTCGATCGTGAGCGCCGAGCGGATCGCCGACGAGCTCGTGAAGCTCCTGAACGGCGCGAACCCCTCGGCGGGTCTCGACCTGTTGGTCTCGACCGGGCTTGCGGACGAGTTCGTGCCCGAGCTCTCGGCGCTCAGCCTCGAGCAGGACCCGGTCCACCGCCACAAGGATGTGCTCCGCCATACGTACGCCGTGGTCGAGCGCTGCGAGCCCGACCCGTCGGGGACGCTCCGGCTCGCGGCGCTCCTGCACGACATCGGTAAGCCGAAGACCCGCGAGATCACGCCCGGCCGTGTGACGTTCCATCATCACGAGGTCGTGGGCGCACGGATGGCGGAGGCTCGTCTGCGCCAGCTCCGGTTCCCGAACGCGGTGATCGACGACGTGCGCAGGCTCGTCGAGATGCACCTGCGGTTCCATGGGTACGGCGAGGGGTGGAGCGACTCGGCGGTCCGTCGATACGTCCGCGACGCGGGGCCGCTCCTGGACAAGTTGAACCAGCTCACCCGCGCCGACGTCACGACTCGGAACGAGCGACGCGCGGAAGCCTTCGCCCGGCTGCAGGACGACCTCGAGGAACGGATCGCCCGGCTCGCCGAGCAGGAGAACCTCGACGCGATGCGTCCCCCGCTCGACGGTCGGCAGGTGATGGAGCACCTGGATCTTCCCCCCGGACCCGAGGTCGGCGAGGCGCTCGCGTTCTTGATGGAGGACAGGATCGAGCGGGGACCGATCGAGGAGGCGGAGGCGTTCGCCCTGCTGGAAGGATGGGCGAAGGAGCGCGGACTGCGCTAAGGCACGGTGAGCTCGGCGGTGTCGGGACCCTGCTCGCCGGCCAGACCCTCGCCGCCCGCGCGTCGCACGTCCAGCGCAACGGTCACGACCAGGACCACGAAGACCACACCCGTGAGCCCGGCCGGAGGCAGACCTCGCCCGATGCCGACGGTGACCAGGAGCAGGGCGATCGCGATCAGCCGCTGGCTCATGACGGCGTCCCACGCCTGGATGTTCGCCTTGTGGATCACGGCGAGCGCGAAGAGCACGGCGGCCGGCCCGGCGCACAGCATCAGACGCGTCGCCAGCGACAGGCCGTGATCCCCATGTGCGCCGGCCTCGATCGCGAGTTGGACCCCGACCGCGGACGCCGCGATCCCGGAGTACGCGAACAGGTGGCCGTATCCCCAGAGGAACGACGCCACCACTCGCTCGCGCGACAGGGCCGACGAAGACACGGTCTCGAAGTAGGCCCACCAGATCGCCGCGGCGATCCCGAACCCGAGGAGCGCCGATGCCACCGAGCCTCCGTCGAACGTCACGCTGCTCAGTCCCGTCGTGACCGCGACGACGCCCTCACCGAGCACGATGATCGCGAACAAGCCGTAGCGCTCGGGGATGTGCCGAGAGTCGAACGGCTGGCCTTCGTACGCACGCACGGCGAACACCGGGGCCACCATGAGCGCGATCAGGGCGAGTGCCCAGATCCAGTGCCGGGCCGGCGCGTCCACGGCCAGGGAGGCCAGCATCAACCCGCCACCGATCGCATCGCCGATCAGATAGTTCCTCGCGAGTCCTCGGGCATCTCCGGCGTGGGGCAGCACGCGAAGGAACATCACGACCAAGAGCGCCTGCATCGCGGCATACGCGAGCACGAACGCCACGTCGCTCTCGCCCGACAGGACGTCTCGGATCCCGGACGCGAGCACGATGACCAGCAGCATCGCGAGCAGCAGCGAGAGCCGGTGGAACAGATCGTCGTTGTCCCACGCGGTGGCGAACCACGTGAACTCCATCCACGCCCACCACACGGGCACGAACAACAGGCAGAAATGCCAGAGCCCGGCGAGCGTGGGGTCGGAGCGGAGGCCGTTGGCGAGGGCGGTCACCGCCGCGACGAAGCAGAGATCGAAGAACAGCTCCAGCCAGGTGCTCGTGCGATCCTCGACGTCGAAGTCGCGCATCGGCGCAGGCTTGAGCCACCGGCCCTTCACGCGGCCCCGGCTCCCAGACCCGCCAGGCGGAAGATCGTCGCGAGCGTCGCGGGATCCCCTCGCCAATGGGCGTTGACGGCATCGCGCCCGGCGTGCTTCACGAGATGGCGGAGCACGAGCGCGGCCACGATCACGTCGTCGAACGGCCCGATCACGGGGACGAACTCGGGGATCAGGTCGATCGGATTCACGAGGTAGAGGAACCCGAGGCCGACCACGATCTTCGATCCGAAGGGCGTGGCGGGATCGCGCATCAGGCTTCGGAACAGCGCGAGCACATCGGGGATCGTGCGCGCGAGCTTGGCGGCGGTCATCCGCCGCCCGAGGACGTAGAGGAGGCCGATGGCCGCAGCCCATACGGCCAACGTGACCCCCACGACGAGCAAGAACGTGCGCATCGCTCCAGCCTAGCGCCGCTAGGCTGCGAGCATGCCGCCGAACACCCTCGCTCCAGCGGTCGAAGCCGACCGTGGCCTGTCGGCGGCCGAGGTGGCCGCCCGCGTTGCCGACGGCCGCACGAACGACGTGCCCGCCGCACCCACCCGCACGGTCGCCCAGATCGTGCGGGCCAACGTGTTCACTCGATTCAACGCGATCCTCGGCGCGATGCTCGCCGTCATCGTCGTGGTCGGACCGGCGCAGGACGCGCTCTTCGGGTTCGTCCTGTTCGCGAACGCGCTGATCGGCATCGTCCAGGAGCTCCGCGCGAAGGGGACCCTCGATCGGCTGACCCTGTTGACGGCTCCCCGGGCGCGGGTGGTCCGAGACGGCGAGGTGCACGAGGTCTCGGTGGGCGAGGTCGTGCAGGACGACGTGCTGGAGGCGCCCGCCGGCGCCCAGATCGTCGTGGACGGCGAGGTGCTGACCACCGAGGGGCTCGAGGTCGACGAGTCCCTCCTGACCGGCGAGGCCGAACCGGTGATCAAGCGGGCCGGCGACGAGGTCCGTTCCGGATCCTTCGCGTCCGCGGGGATCGGTCGCTACCGTGCCGTGAACGTCGGCCGCGAGGCGTATGCTGCGCGGATCGCCGAGGACGCGCGCCGGTTCACGGTCACGCGATCCGAGCTGCGGTCGGGCATCGACACGATCTTGACCTACGTGACGTTCGCGATCGTGCCGACCGCGGCGCTCCTGTTCTTCAGCCAGCTGCGAACGCACGAGGCGTGGCGCCGGGCGGTGTCCGGTGCCGTGGCCGGCACCGTCGCGATGGTGCCCGAGGGGCTCGTGCTCCTGACCTCGCTCGCGTTCGCCCTGGCCGCGATGCGGCTCGCCCGGCAACGCGTCTTGGTGCAGGAGCTGCAGGCGGTCGAGGGTCTCGCCCGCGTGGACGTGCTGTGCGTGGACAAGACCGGCACCCTGACCGAAGGAAAGCTCTCGGTCGACCAGCTCGATCCGGTCGGAGACGCAACGTTGGAGGTGGCCGAGCGCGCGATCGCCGCCCTCGCGGCGAACGACGCGTCGCCGAACGCCACGATGCAGGCGATCCGGAAGCGTTACCCCGATCAGGCCGGGGGGTGGCGTGCGGTCGCATCGGTGCCGTTCTCGTCGGGACGCAAGTGGAGCGGTATCGAGTTCGACGGAGAGGGCGCCTGGCTGCTCGGCGCGCCCGACGTGCTGCTCGCCGGGGGCACCGGCGACGACGCGGTGCTCGCGGCCGTCGACGCCGAGGCCGATCAGGGGCATCGCGTCGTCCTGCTCGCCCACGCCGCCGAGCTCGATGAGGAGCGGCTCCCGGCGGCGCTGTCGCCGATCGCGCTCGTCGTGCTCGCCGACGCGCCGCGGCCCGATGCCGCCGACACGCTCGCCTACTTCGCCGAGCAGGGGGTGACCGTCAAGGTGATCTCCGGTGACGATCCGCGCACGGTGGGCGCGATCGCCTCGACGCTGGGTCTTGCCGGCGCCGACGAGCCGATCGACGCGCGCGACCTTCCCGACGACGACAGCGAGCTCGCCGGATTGATGGAAGCCCACTCGGTGTTCGGTCGCGTCACGCCTCAGCAGAAGCGTGCGATGGTGAAGGCGCTCCAGGGTCTCGGCCACACCGTCGCGATGACGGGCGACGGCGTGAACGACGCGCTCGCGCTGAAGGACGCCGACATCGGCATCGCGATGGGCTCGGGGTCCGACGCCACCCGCGCGGTCGCCCAGCTCGTGCTCCTGGACTCGAACTTTGACGCGCTGCCCCCCGTCGTGGCCGAGGGCCGGCGGGTGCTCGGCAACATCGAGCGCACGTCAGGTCTCTACCTGACGAAGACCGTCTATGCGATGTTGATCTCGCTCGCGACCGGCGTGGTGGGCTTCGTGTTCCCGTTCCTTCCGCGTCATCTCACGTTGATCGGCGCCCTCACGATCGGGATCCCCTCGTTCTTCCTTGCGCTCGCCCCCAACACCGACCTGTTCCGCCCCGGGTTCGTGCCGCGCATCCTGCGGTTCGCGATCCCCGCCGGGGCGCTCGCAGCGACGGCGAGCTTCCTCTCCTACTCGCTCGCGCGCGTGGAGCCCGGTGTCTCGCTCGAAGGGGCGCAGACCACCGCCGTGATGGTGCTGATCTGGATCGGTCTGCTGGTGCTCTCGATCCTCGCGGCCCCGCTCACGCGTGCGCGGCTCGCCCTGATCTGGACGATGGCCGGGTTGTTCCTTCTGGTGCTGAATCTGCAGGTGACGCGGACGTTCTTCGCCCTGGAACCTCCGTCGCTGATCGTGTGGCTCGCGGCGTTCGGCATCGCGGCGATCACCTGGTCGTTCGCGCGGCTCTTCGTGCCCGGCGAGGAGCCGGTGGGCCCCCGAGCACCCGGCCGTGCCCGCGGGTCCGAGAAGCCCTAGTTCAGGCCACCGGCGCGGCCGGGTGGCCAGATCACCAGGTCCGCCTTGCCGATCACTTGGCTCAGTGGGACGAACCCGAGCCCGAAGCGAGAGTCGAGCGAGTTACCGCGATTGTCGCCCATCACGAAGAGCGTCCCCTCGGGCACCTTGGTCTTGGGGAAGTCGTCGGTCTTCTGGACGAGGTACGGCTCGTCGATCCGTACGTTGTCGACGTAGACGTCTCCGCCCTTTGCCCAGACGGTCTCACCGGGCAGCCCGATCACGCGCTTGATGAAGTCCTCGTTGTCGGGCGGGGCGGCGCCCAGGCCCTGCACGAGCCAGTGGACGAAGCCGCCGACCACGCCTCGGTCGGGAAGCTTGGACGGGTCGGGGTCCTCGAACACGATCACGTCACCGCGCTGGGGGTCGTGGAAGTAGTAGGGGACCTTGACCACGATCACGCGGTCGCCGGGCAGCAAAGTGGGCTCCATCGAGCCCGACGGGATGAAGAACGCCTGCACCAGGAAGGTCTTGATCAGCAGCGCCAGGATGAACGCCATCAGGACCAGCCCCGGCAGTTCGCCGAGGAACTGGAGAACGGGATTCCGGTGCTTCTGGGGGACCTCGGGATCAGGGGCCTCGAGGGAATCCCGCTTCGCGGTCGTCGTCACCCGCCAAGGGTACCGGGCGATCGCCCCTGGCGGAGGCGGACCGCCACGTGCACCGCCACGAGGGCGATCGCTGCGGTGATCGCCAGGTTGCCGAACCAGGCGCCGATCACCCCCGCCGCCACCGCGATCGCGAGGTCCGCGCCGCGGAGGTCGCTGACGAGCCACGCGTGGCGCAAGCCGGCGAAGGCGAGGAACGCCGCGAGCCCCCATACGGGGAGCAGCCCGAGGATCTGCGGGACCTGCGGGGCGAAGAACACGCCGAGTCCTATGAACCCCGCGCCGAGCAGGAGGTTCATGCCGGCGGTCCGCGCCCCGAGGCGGGTATGGGCGGTGAGGCCGCCGGCGCCGTGGCACATCGGCATCCCGCCGAGGATCCCGCTCACGGCGTTCCCGATCCCCGCCGACAGGCACACCCTGCTCGGCGACACTCGATCGGCGCGCGCGCCGAAATACCGGTGCGAAAGATCGTCGACCGCGACGACGGCGTTGCCGAACGTGAGCGGAAGCTGTGGCACGACGAGCAGGTAGAACGCCGTGCCGAACGCCGCGAGCGGCGGGAGCGAGACGGATGGGAGGGTGACCGTCGGCCCCGAGAACTCGGGCGCCGCGGTGAGCAGCGTTCCCGCCACGCCGGCGACCACGATCGTGATCGCGAGCCAGTAGTGGCGGGTCCGGGACGCGAACACCACGCCGGTGAACGCGGCGATCATCAGGATCCACGGCCACGGGGCTTCGGGCGTGCCCGCGAACACGGCCGGGGGCTCGTTCACGAGCTTCGCCGCCGCGATCGTGAGCAGCACCCCCACTCCGAACTGCAGAGAGCGCACCACTGGCTTCGTGAAGACCTTGGCTACCACGTCGGCGACGTGATGGAACGACAGGAGCAGCAGGAAGGCGGCGATCTCGAGGCCCGCCGCGTGGATCACATCGGGGGAGAGCTGCTGCGCCACGGCGACGGCGGTGAGCGCCTTCAATGGCTGGACGGGAAACGGGATCTTGAACGCGACACCGGCCCCGATCACCAGGAGGCCCGCGCACACCAGGACGCTCGAGGCGTCGAGCCCGTTCACGAGGATCAGTGCCGTTGCGAGCGGCACCATCACCCCGAGGTCGGCGATCGCCCCCGCGGCCTCCCCGACGCCGATCCCGAACGCGCGGACCGGACGCGAGGGCGCCGAGGTGGGGTTGACGGCGACCTTCATGCGGCGATCCGACGCGACGGTGACATCGGGGGGACGATACCGCATCACCGTACGTGAGGCCCAGCCAAACCTGGCGATGGAATTCGAGAAACCTGGTTCTAGGACTCCGGCAGGTTCACCATGACGCTCGTGGCCTTCACGGTGGCCACGGCCTCCATCCCGGGCTCGAGGCCCATCTGGTCGGCGGCCTCGCGCGTGATGAAGGCGAGCACGCGATGTGGGCCCGCCTGGATCTCGACGGTCGCCGCGAGCCCATCGCGCTTGACCTCGGTGATCACGCCCGGGAAGCGATTTCTTGCGCTGCCTGCCGCGATCGGAGTCTGCCCGTGGTGCTCGGCGAGGATGCGCGCCACCTCGCCGGCCGGAACGAGTCGCTGGCCCCCCTCGGTGCGCTCGACGTGCAACGTGCCGTCGCGCTCCCACCGTCGGAGGGTCTCGACGCGGACGCCGAGCATCTTGGCCGCTTCGCCGATCCGGTACGCGTCGCTCATCGGCCGAGCTTAAACCGAGAATCGCACGTGCAGGATGTCGCCCTCGGCGACCTGGTAGTCCTTGCCTTCGACGCGGATCTTGCCGTGGTGCTTCGCGGCTTCCATCGATCCCTGCGCGACGAGTTCGTCGTAGCCGATCACCTCGGCGCGGATGAACCCGCGCTCCAGATCCGTGTGGATCACGCCGGCGGCCTCGGGCGCCTTGGCGCCTCGGCGCACCTCCCACGCCCGGGTCTCGTCCTCGCCGGTGGTGAGGAATGTGATCAGGTCGAGCGCGCGGTACGACGCGTGGATCACCGTGTCGAGACCGGGCTCCTCGACGCCGAACTCCTCCAGCAGGGCGCGTGCCTCTTCGGGTTCCATCTCCGCGGTCTCGGCCTCGATCGAGGCGTACACACCCACGGCGTCCTCGCCCGCGAGCTCGGCCGGCACCGTGGTGCCCTCCTCCAGGTTCGCGATCACGACCAGCGGCTTCATCGTGAGCGGCGCGATCCCGCGGAGCAGCTCGACCTGTTGCGGATCGAGTCTCGCGGCCCGGATCGGTGTCTCGGCCTCGAGCGCGTCCTTCGCGGTCTGGAGTGCCGCGGTCTCGTCGTTCGTCTTGCCCTTCGCGCGCTTAAGGGCCTTCTCGAGCGCGCTCTCGATCACGGCGAGGTCCGCGAGCAGCAGTTCCGCGCGCACGTTCGCGAGCTCGGCCGCAGGGGTCGCGTCGGGACCGAAGCACCGGAGGACCACGGCGAGCGCATCCACCTCTCGCAGCTTCGCGATCCCCTGCGCGCTCGCAACGCCGCCGGGAACGTCGACGAACCCGACCTGCGAGGCGACGGTCTTCTTCGATGACTCCATCTCGGTCAGCACGCCGAGACGCGGATCGGGCACCGCCACGACCGCGACGTTGGCCTGACCCCCGTGCGCGCCGGCGCGTGTCAACGCTCTGAACAGCGTCGACTTCCCGCTGAACGACACCCCGACGAGCCCCACGTCCTTCATCGACCGCCGAGTGTACGGAACGTGCGCGGTCCCTCGGTCGACCTCTGGAGACAACTCGGGCGCCAGAGCAGATCCCTCCGTGTATTTCTGGCCCACTGCCCGATACACAGGTACGACGGCAACCTCGGCGGGCCCGAAATCGGAGCTACGAATCCAAGACTGAGTCCGCGTCAGACAGGCATCGAGGCCGAGAGGCCTCTCGAAGAAGGAGAGAGTCACATGGACGTAAAGAAGCGGATCACGATGATCGTCGCGGTCGCGATGGCGGGGTTGCTCAGCGTGGGCATGGCCAGTGCGAGCGTGCGCCACTCGGTGGGCGGGTTGCTCGCCGGGCATCGCGGCAAGGTCGCTCCCGTGGTCCGACACAGCGCTCCGGTTTCGACTGGCGCCTCCGGCGAAGAGGCCGTCTCCGACGACTCGAAGGACGAGGCCGCGGAGATCGACGACCAGGGCGACGACGGCGGCACCACCGAGTCCGACCAGGGCGACCAGGGCGACCAGGGCGACCAGGGCGACCAGGGAGACCAGGGCGACACCACCGAGTCCGACCAGGGCGACCAGGGCGACGACAGCCAGGGCGACACGACCGAGTCCGACCAGGGCGACCAGGGCGACGACAGCCAGGGCTGAGAGCAGCCACACCCAAAGCACTTCCTCGGCGGAGGAGGCCCAAGGGCCGCCACCGCTTCTGTTTTACCCGACCGTTCGGCCCGGGCGTCGGGCCCGAGGCGCTCCCCCCTTCGCCCCACAACTACCGCCGTTCGGTCACTGCTCCGGCGCGACGCCCCATGCCGATGTGGTTCAACGAGACCGGGCGGGGTGGGGCGCCGCCAGACCCGCCCCACCCCGCCGGGCTCGTTCGCCGCGGGGGTTGGCTGCGCGGTGGGGACGGATGAGAGGGGGCAACATGCAGCGGACGCACAGATCGCGACTCGGGATCGTGGTCGTGTTCGCGATGGTCGCCACGATGGTCGCTGCGACCTCGGGCATCGCCATGGCATCGGCCGGCGCGCAGGCGCGGGCGTCGGCCAATCGGCTGAAGGACTCAGACGGCGACGGCATGCCGAACCGGTGGGAGCGGGCGCACCACACGAGCCCGCACCGCCGCGACGCCAAGGCGGATCCTGACAAGGACGCGCTGAAGAACCTGGGTGAATACCGCCAGCGCACGCTACCGTACAAGCCGGACACGGATCGTGACGGGCTGTACGACGGCGCCGAGGTCAAGCAGTTCCATAGCGACCCGAAGGACGCTGACTCGGACGACGATGGCGTCGAGGACGGTTCGGAGGACACGGACGACGACGGCGTCGTCGACGAGGGCGAGGACGGCGACCACCAGGGGTTCGTCGGCACGATCATCTCGTTCGACGCCGACACCGGTCGCCTGCTGTTCGAGAGCGTCCTGGGGTGGCCCGTGACGGCGGAGATCACCGACGAGACACGGATCCTCGTGTCCGAGGACTGTCAGGGCGACGAAGGCGGCGACGAGAGCGGTGACGCTCCGGTGGTCAGGTGTGACGCCGCGCTCCTGCAGGAAGGGCAGGACATCGTCGAGATCGGGTTCGCGTCGGGATCTGACCACGGCGTGCCCGTGGTCAGGTGGATCGTGCTCGCCTGCCCATGGCAGTCGGGCATCTGATCCGCTGAGGTTGCGCAGAGGGGGCGCATCGTCCGGGTGGGTGGGGAATCCGACGGCCCCGCCCGCCCGGCGTCTTCGGTCGTCGTCAGTGTCTTAGCTCTTGGTCTCCCAGAAGATCTTCGCGAGCTCGTCGATCGCATCGAGGAGCTGCTGCCCCTGGGCCGGGTCGACCGACTTCTTCGACTCGCCCGCGAGCTTCGCGGCCTTCCAGAACTTGTCGTGGAGGTCGGGGAACTTCTCGAGGTGCTCGGGCTTGAAGTAGTCGGTCCACAGCACCCAGAGATGCTCTTTGACCATCGTCGCGCGCTCTTCCTTGATCGCGACCGCCCGCCCACGGAACACCGGGTCCTCGTTCCCCTGGTACTTCTCCTGGCAGCCCTTGACCGACTCGGCCTCGATGCGAGCCTGGGCGGGGTCGTACACCCCGCAGGGCAGGTCGCAGTGCGCGTGGACGGATCGGTGCGGCTTGAGGAATGCTTCGAGCATGGAACGGCCTCCTTCTGACGACGTCTCGACCGAAACCTACCACCGGGGTCGGAAACGGGTGGCGGCCCTTACGACGGGGGTGTCGGTGGCGGCAGGGGTCACCTGGGCCTGTCTTCGATTCCGGCCTCAGCGCGTCGAGATCGAAGGGGGCTCGATGGCCCCGACCCTGGCCCCGGGCGATTGGGCGCTCGCCATCGTGCCGCGTCGGTTCGCGCGTGGCGACGTCGTCGTCGTGGAACACCCGGGCCGCCCCGGGTACGAGATGGTCAAGCGACTGACGGGCGTACCCGGCGACGCGGTGGGTGAACGGGTCCTCGGCCCCGACGAGTTCTGGGTCGAGGGCGACCACGAACCTGCCTCGACCGACAGCCGTCACTTCGGGCCGGTGCGAGCGGGCGCGATCAAGGCGAAGGTACCGCTCGTCTACGGTCCGGGCGAGCGGCGTCACCTGGTTCGATGAGGGCGGAGTGGGCGGCCCCCTCCCGGGTGCCGCCCTCTCCCTCCAACGACTCGGCACCGCCCGCCGCGCTAAGCCTCGCAGCGCTTGACGATGTCGCCCGGGCCCACCAGGCAGGTGTCGGTCCCGGTGCCGCCGTCAAGGCTGTCCTTGCCACCCTTGCCGTTCAGCGTGTCGTCGCCTCCCAGTCCCGAGATCGCGTCGGCGCCGCCCTGGCCGAGCAGTGTGTTCGCGTGGCCGTCGCCGGTGAGGAGGTCGTTGAAGCGTGAGCCGAGGACGTTCTCGATCGCGATCAGCACGTCGTTGCCCTTGCCGGTCTGCTTCACGTTCAAGATCGCGATGACCTTCGCCGTCGAGTTCTTGTAGGTGATCGTGTCGTTGCCCTGGCGTCCGTTCAGTTTGTTCAGACGGTTGCCGTCGATGAACCGGTCGTCGCCGGCGCCGGTCGCGATCCGCTCGATCGACTCGAAGTGATCGGTTCCCTGACCGGTGACCACCCGTGACCCGAGGTTCACGACGAGGCCGCCGGCCCCCGTGAAGTCCAGGAAGTCGCGCTTGCCCGCGCCGCCCCGGATCGTGTCGTCTCCGGCTCCCGGCCGGAACGTGTCCGCCCCGCCCCTGCCCTCGAGCACGTCGTTGCCGACGCCCCCGAGCAACGTGTCGGCGAGGGAGGTCCCGATGACGTGTTCGACGCCGGTGATCTGGTCGTTGGGCCCGGGTCCCGTGTTGGCGACACCGTCGTTGTAGACGAGTCGGGCGGTGTTGCGGAAGTAGTCGATGGTGTCCTTGTCGTCGCCGCCGATCATCGTGATGCCGCCGTTCCCGTTCCCGATGAAGCGGTAGTTGTCGGGGCCTGCGTCATAGGTGCCACCGATCGCGCCCGTTCCGCCGATCAGCGAGATCTGGTCGCGCCCGAACGACGTGGTGGCCCCCGTGAGCACCGCGCCGCCGCTCACGAGCAGATCGAAGTCCTTCGGCTTCTCCCGGGCGTTCAGGTTGACCTTCTTGGCCCCGAACGTGATCCGGTCGATCCGGTTACCGCCCTGCACCTGGACGTCACCGCCGTTGCCGCCCGCGTCGGCGGTGATCTCGATCTCGGACCTGCCCGTCGACTCCTTCGTCGCGCCGGGCGCGAGCGGCCCGTTCGCCAGCGAGATCGTCACCGTGTTGAACCCGTTGTTCCCGGTGATCGTGATCGTGTCCGTGTTCTTGACGGTGGCCGAACCACAGAGCGCGCCGCCGACCGTGATGCCGTCGGCTCCCGTCTCGCGCTCGACGGTCGTCGAGTCCGATCCTCCGAGGGTGATGGTGACCTCCTGTGCTCCTGCGTCGTACGAACAGTTCACGGCCGCGGAGGCGGGGATCGGCGTGAGCAGCGCGACCAGGAGGCCGGCCGCTGCGGCGGGCAGCGTTCGAAGCTTCATCAGTGGGGGGGATCCTTCCGATGGGGGTGTGGGCACCTGCAATCATCCACAGCGAAGGGCGCAGAGTCATCGGCCGAAAGTCCGTGAGACTCGGACGGCGTGCCGAACCGATGGCGCGCTGCGGCCAAAGGCGGGGTACGGTGAGGTCAAGAAGCTCGGCCTCGGTCCCGACCAACTCCCTGTGAGCCTTCCCCCGCCGTTCGGTGTCCCGCCCCGCCCCGACCTCGGGGGCGAACGCTTCCCGCCGCCTCCCGCCGGGCCGCGCACGCCTGATCGCCAGGCGCCCTCGCCGCCCCGGCGGTCCGCTTTCCCCGTCCTCGTTGCGCTCCTGGTGGTTGGTGCGCTCGTGGGGGCGTTGGTGGATCCGCTCCTGGGCTCCACGACGGTCGAGCCGAGCGCCGTCGGCGCGAAGGGCGATTACTCGTTCATCCACACCCACGGCGGCGACCCCACCCGCTGGAACCCCTGTGAGCCGATCCACTACGTCCTGGGTCGCGCCGGGCTCACGGAAGGCGGGATCCAGGATGTCCGTGGAGCGATCGAGCGTCTGACCGACGTCACGAGGGTGTCGTTCACCTATGACGGCCTCACCGACGAGACGCCGAGCCGCGGCCGGGAGCCGTACCAGCCCGATCGGTACGGATCCCGGTGGGCTCCCGTGCTGATCGCGTGGGTGGATCCGGCCACCACGGACATCTCCTTCGACGATGACGGGCAGGTGGTGGCGGCCGTGGCGACGCCGCAGGTGGCGAACCCCGACGACGACGACACGTACGTGACCGGTTGGATCGCCGTGAACGCCGACGATCCGAACCCGTCCGGCTTCCGCCTCCCCGGCATGCAGGGACCGGTCGTCCTCCACGAGCTCGCGCATCTGCTCGGCCTCGGCCACGCCGAGTCCAACGGGAATTTGATGGAGCCCTCGGGTGGCGGTGTCACCTCGTTCGGGCCCGGCGACCTCGCGGGGCTCGAGCTGCTGAGTCGCGACGCGGGCTGCCTGCCGAGTCCACCGATCCCCTAGGTCCCGGTTGGACCTGGTCGGAATAGCTGCCGTGGGGTACGCTGTTGCACCTGCAAATGATCTGCACACGCGAAGCCGGCATCGTGGGGGCCATGATCCCCGATCGCCTCTGCTGTCAGTCCTGACACAGAGGACGTTTCGCGCAGCCCCGCACCATCCCCGCTCCTCACGCTTCCGGAGGTTTCCCGTATGTCCACGACCGTTACCACCACCGTCGACGCCCGCGGCCAGTCGTGCCCCGGCCCGCTCGTCTCGCTCGCGAAGGCGTTGAAGGACGCGCGGTCGGGCGATCTGCTCGAGCTGCTCGCCACCGACCCCGGCTCCAGGTCCGATGTCCCGAGCTGGGCCGAGATCAGCGGTAACGAGCTGCTCGAGTCGGCCGAGACCGGCGACGGCTACCGCTACCTGGTCAGGAAGGTCTGAGCGTGGCCACGACCGAAGATCGGATCGAGGCACCGACGTACGCGGAGTTGCTCACGCGGATCGAGGCGCTCGAGGCTGCCCAGAGCCCGATCAAGAAGAAGAACAAGCTCACGATCATCGCGTGGGGGGGCGACCTCGACCGGATCTGGCCGACGACGATCCTCGCCACGACCGCCGCGGCGAGCGGGATGGAGTCCAGCGTCTTCTTCACGTTCTGGGGGCTGTTCGCGATCGTGAAGCCGGGAGTCCGCATCACCGGCGACAACTGGATGCAGAAGATGATGTCGGCGATGAACCCGGGCTCGGCGCAGAAGGCGAAGCTTTCGCACTACCACTTCGCCGGCGCCGGCCCCGCGATGTTCAAGAAGCTGGCCTCCGACCGGCAGGTCGCCAAGCCCGAGGAGCTGATCGAGACCGCCAAGGATCTCGGCGTGCGGCTGATCCCGTGTCAGATGACGATGGACCTGCTGGGCCTCAAGTCAGAGGACCTGATCGATGGGCTCGAGGAGCCGATCGGAGCCGCGACGGCGATCGCCGAGATGCGCGATGCCGCCGTGTCATTGTTCATCTGAGGTCAGGGCACCCACTGCTGGGCGATGCGAACGATCTCGCCGCCCGTCACCCTGATCCACCAGCCCCAGTGCTCCATGTTGGGGTAGTCGGTCTGCGCGGTCCCGTTCACGGCCGCGCTCCACGCGTCGAGATCCCCGGCTTTCAGGTAGCAGCACGTCCCGTCAGGGACGTAGCGAACGATCGCGTCGGGTGACAGAGGCATCGTCCGCAGCGTGGGATTGTCGTTCACGATGTAGTAGTCGTTGGGCACGGGCACCTCGCCCCCGTGCTCGGCGGCCGCTTCGTTCGCGGCTTCGCCACGGAGGAAATAGGCCAGGTCGAACGTCAATGCCGGGGTGGAGCTCCCGGAGACCGCCGTGGCGTACACGTAGTAGCGACCGTCGGGGAGCGCGTCGCCGGCGGGCTCGGGCGAGACGCTCTCGCTCGCCTCCTCCGAATGGCTCTCGCTCGGCTCGGGCGAGGTCGACGACGACGATGCCGGGGACTCGCTCGAGGGGGTCGAAGGCGTCGGGCTCGCCTGGGTGTCGGTGCCTCGGCTCGCCACAACGTATCCGAGCCCGAACGTCCCCAACGCGATCAGCGCGGCGGCGATGACGGCGATCGCGCGGTTGCGCCGCGCCCGTCCCTCGGTCGTCTGCCGTCCGTGTCCGTTGTCGCGCGCCGACATGCGTTCCTCCCGCGGCGTTCGCCGTCTCGACCTCTGCTCACGATAGCTGGTCCCCAGGGGCGAGCCGCACATGTCCCGCACGGAGTGGTGATAGTTAGCGTTGCGAACTATCATGGTGGGCATGACCGCTGCGCCCCTCGCCACCATCGATCTGCCGGCCCTCGCGGCGCACCTTCGCATCTCGGTGTTCCGGACCGCCCGCAGGCTGCGGTACCAGGGCCACGCCGGGATCACGCCCACCCTGCTGGCGGCGCTCGCTACGATCGAGCAGCACGGCCCGATGACGCCGGGCGCGCTCGCGGCTCACGAGCACATCCGCAAGCCGACGACCACCCGCATCATCGGTTCCCTCGCCGAGCTGGCGTTGATCGAGCGCACGCCCGACCCGCTGGACGGGCGTGTGTCCTGGGTGCAGATCACGGCCGCGGGACGCAAACTCCTGCAGCGTGTCCGCCGTCGCCACGACGCCTATCTGTCGGATCGCCTCAAGCGGCTGACGCCCGATGAGCTCGAAACCCTCGGCAACGCCGCCGACATCCTCGATCGGATGACCGAGGCCGACCGATGAGCCCGCGCGTGGACGCGGCCGTCCGTCGCACCTTCTCCTCGCTCAGTTCGTCGCGCAATTTCCGGCTGTATCTGTTCGGGCAGCTGATCTCGGCGATCGGTACGTGGATGAACTTCACGGCGTCGGCCTGGCTCGTCCTGCGGCTCACCGACAGCGGGACGGCCCTCGGTGCGAACGTCGCCCTCTACTTCCTCCCGGTCTTGCTCGTCGGCGCCTACGGCGGCGTCTTGGCCGATCGTTTCGACAAGCGCCGGATCCTGATCTGGACCCAGTCGGCCTACGCGGTCGTCGCACTCACGATGTGGGGGTTCGTGGCCACCGACCTGGTCAAGGGCCACATCTGGATCGTCTTCCTCCTGTCCCTGGCCTCGGGGTTCGTGACGGCGATCGACAATCCGTCGCGCCAGAGCTTCTACGTCGAGATGGTGGGCGAGGAGCACGTGCGGAACGCCGTGAGTTTGAACAGCGCCGCCTTCACCGGCTCCCGGGTCATCGGGCCGGCAGTGGCGGGCGTGTTGATCGCCACGGTCGGGATAGCGACGTGCTTCCTGATCGACGGCATCTCCTACGTCGCGGTCCTGACGGCGCTGCTGTTGATGCGCTCGGCCGAGCTGCACCCCCAGACACGCAGCACTCGGGAGAAAGGTCATCTCGTCGCCGGCCTGAAGTACGTGTGGCGAACCGACGAGCTCCGTCGCCCGCTCATCGCGATGGCCGTGGTGTTCACGTTCGCGTTCAACTTCGCGGTGTTCGTGCCGCTTCTCGCGGATCGCACCTTCCGAGGCGACGCCGGCACGTTCGGGATGCTCTCGGCGCTCGCCGGGGTCGGGTCGTTCCTCGGAGCGATGACGATGGCGAGCCGTGCGGCGGAGCCGCAGATGCGGGGACTCGCCCTCTGGTCGGTCGCGGCCGGGGTCGCGCTCGCGATGGCCGGGCTCGCCCCCACCCTCGCGATCGCCGCGGTCGCGATGATCCCGATGGGCTTCGCGATCATGGCCTTCATGATCACGGGCAACACGATGCTGCAGCTCAGGGCGCTCCCGCAGGCGCGCGGGCGCGTCATGGCGCTCTACGGGATCGTGTTCCTGGGGTCCACGCCGATCGGGGCGCCCATCGCCGGGGTGATCGGTCAACGGCTGGGGCCGCAGGTGGGGTTCGTGCTGAGCGGACTCGTCGCTGCGGGTCTCGGAGTGGGGTTGCTCTGGGCGAGGCGCCGGGTGGCCGAGGCGGCGCCCGTACCGGTCTGAGGATCCTCACCGAAGCGGTCGGTGCGTGGAGGCCGACGGGTCCCGGACGGTGGCCGGTGACGGTGACCGAGGGGGGTCGTCACCTGTGCGTACGGGGAGGGGGTACCGCTACCACCGCCCGGGATGTCGGGTACTGCGTGGCGCCGGGGGGCGCCGTCGGGGGTCGTCCGGGAGGCTCTCGCAGCGTCCCGGTCGGTCCGACTAGAAGCCGGCCTTCGAGCTCATCGCCCGCTCGGCGGAGAGGACGATCACGTCGCGCTCCTCCTTGGAGAAGGCGAGCATCGCCGCGTACCAGCTGGGCTCGTAGGCCAGCTGGCTGCAGTCCGTGCAGCTGTCCACTTCGCCTGCTCCGTGTGTCGCGTGATCGCCCATCGTGTCCTCCGAGTGCCGTCTTGACTGGTGCATCGTGCTCCTGAACCGCCCGGGAATGAATACCCGAGGGGAGGGGAACTTAGCTACCACAAGCTAAGTAATCAGAACTACGTACGGTGCCGTAGGTAGTCATCTCTGTCAAGGGGCGGCAGGGCGTCTCAGGATTGGGCTCAGGGCGAAGACAGGCGACGACAGATCACTCGATCAGCTCGCGGTCGATCGTCCACGCCCCGCCCGGCTCGCGGCTGCTGACGTCGATCGTCGTGCCGTCGGCCATGGCCAGCCGGAACGTTCGGAACCGCTCGCCCTCGCGCTCGACCAGCGCGGCGTGCACGACCTCGACGGGCTCCTCCACCCCGCCCCAGAGCACGGCGCGTGGCCACTCGTCGGCGCGCGCCCCTTCGTGGAACCGGAGCCGGATCTCGGGCTCGCCTCGGATCCACCGTGGGAGCACGGGAGCCCACAATAGGAATACGACCCCGATCAGGGCTGCCGAACCGTTCTCGCCGATCGTCGGCAACAGCACGATCGCCAGGACCGCCGCGAACAGACGCGACATGTTGTAGGCGACGTCGTAGACCGCGAACACGCGTCCTCGCAGGCCGTCGGGGACGGCCTCCTGCACCATCGTGTCGACCGGGATCTTCTTCCAGGCGAACGAGAGTCCGATCGCGAAGCTCGCGATCAGTACGGTCCAACGGTCCAGGAGCAGGCTCACCGCCAGGAGTGAGACCCCGCCGAAGACGAACGACCACGCGACGATCCGTTCGCGAGCGAAGCGTCGATCGAGCCGTCCCACGGTCGCGAGTCCGAGGAACACCCCCACACCGCCGGCTCCGATCAACCACGAGAACGACCCCACGCCCTGGCCGAATCGCTCTTTGAACACCACGAGGGCCAGCACGAGCACGAGGCCCTGGCCCATCTGATCCACCGAGATCGAGGCGATCGGGCCGATCGCGCGCGGCGTGCGGACGATGTGTTTGATCCCCTCGGTGAACTCGACCGCGACTCGGGTGATCTGACGGCGGAGCTGCTCGGGCGCCTCCGGAAGCTGGTGCGGTCGCAGGTCGCTCCGGATCGTGACCGCGATCGCCGACGCGACCAGCCACGCGGTGGCGGCGAGGGTCACGATCGTGCCGTTGCCGAAAGACTCGGACACGAGGCCGCCCGCGAACACGCCGACGAGCAGCGCCACCGTGCCGCCGACCGTGGCGACGGAGTTCGCCGCCAGGAGGTCTTCGGTGGGGACGAGCCGCGGCACGACCGCCTGCGCCGTCGCCAGGAAGAACCGGTTCACCGAGGTGACCCAGAGCGCGCCCGCGTAGAAGAGCACCGCCCGCCGATCGGGGTTCAGGAGCACCAGGAACGCCGGCGCGGCGCGGAGCAGCGGCGCGACGATCATGATCTTCCGCCGCGACCAGCGGTCGATGAAGACCCCTGCGAACGGCCCGAGGATCGAGAACGGCACGATCACGATCGCCGACGCGAGCGCGAATCCGGCCGCGGTGGTGGCTCGGTCCGGAGCGAAGGCGAGCGAGGCGACCAGGGCAGCCTGGATGAGCCCGTCCGCGGTCTGGCTCACCAGCCGGATCCCGAGGAGCCGCCGGAAATCCGCGTGGCGCAGCGCATCGCGCACGCTCCCCATCTTGCCGGCCATGGTCCGAGCGTACCCGCGGGGGCTACGGAAACGGTGCCGTCGATGCCGATATCACCTGGGTGCGACGAGCGCTCTACCTGCTGCCCGCAGCGATGCTCGCGGCCTCCTTCGTGGTGGCCGGCCGAAGCCTGTCCTCGTTCGCCGTGGCGCCCGGTGCGAACGGATCGATCGCCTTCGAGTCCGACCGCGACGGCGATCTCGACATCTTCACGATCCAGCCCGACGGGACCGCGCTCACGAAGCTCACGCAGAACACCGTCGCGGATCGCGACCCGGCCTGGTCACCCGACGGCTCGAAGATCGCGTTCGTGCGCGACGGGTGTTCGGGGACATGCCGGAACCTCTGGGTGATGAACACCGACGGGACCGGCGAGCTGCAGCTCACGAACGAGCCCTCGAGCGTGGCCGACGCCAACCCGTCCTGGTCGCCCGACGGCACCACCATCGCCTTCGCGCACCCGACGGATAACGGCGGTCAGTACTACAAGCAGATCTGGTCGGTCCCGGCGGCCGGCGGATCGCTCACCCAGCTCACCGCGGCCGCCTTCGCGAGCTGGTCGCCGGACTGGTCCCCCGACGGCTCGAGGATCGTGTTCACCTCGACCCGCGCCGGGGATGCCGCGATCTACACGATGAACGCCGACGGCAGCGCTCAAACCAAGGTGTCGTTCGCCGGCGTCACCACGCCGCCCGCCTTCTTGCTCGGCGGTCCGTCGTGGTCGCCGGACGGCACCACGTTCGCGTTCCACGGCGCCGGGAGCGCCACGCTCGAGGTACCCAGGCTGCTGCTGTCGGACGCCGACGGCGCGAACACCCGGACCCTGTACGACCCGACCGGCGAGGTGTACCCACCCTCGTGGGCGCCCAACGGCAACAAGCTGGTCGTCACGGTGAACACGGGGAGCGGCGCGGTGACGAACATGCAGCTCTACGTCGTGAACGTCTCGACGGGCGCCGCGACGGCGCTGGCCTCGTCCGGCTCGGTGGAACAGAACCCGAGTTGGCAGCCGGGCATCGCTGCGTCCCCGACACCGAGCGCGACCGCCTCGGCTTCCGCCTCGCCCGATCCGAGCCCGACGGCGACCCCGCCGCCTCCACCGCCGGGTGGGATCCACGTGGCGGTCACCGACGACCTCTTCACGCCGCCGACGGTCGATCTCGCGCGCGGTGGCACGATCGTGTTCGATCACCTCGGGCCCTCGCATCACACGGCCACCGACGCGACCGGGATGCTCCTGTACGACTCGGGCGCGGTCGACGACACGAGTCCGCCCACCTGGTACACCTTCGAGGCGGCGGGGGTGTATCCGTTCACGTGCCTGCTGCACCCGTGGATGGGCGGACGGGCGCGCGTGCCGCTGCGCGCGGCCCCGGCCACCGGGCTACTCGGGAAGATCCGCACCGTCACGTGGTCGACCGGCTCGGCGTCGGTCGGGTTCGTCTTCGACGTGCAGGTCCGACGTCCGGGCCAGGGATGGGCCTCGTGGCGGAAGGCCACCCCGTGGCCCTCGGCCTCGTTCCTGGCGGACGCGGGGACCGGGGGGTACCGGTTCCGCGCACGGCTCCGTGAGGTGGGGGTCGCCGCGTCGCGATGGTCGCAGCCAGCGACGATCCGCGTGGGTTAGCCCACCGTCGGCGGGGTCCCCCCGCGGTACGGTCGTGGCGTGGACGCGACGAGAGGGGACCCGATGGCCCGCTTCAAGGTGGGGGCGCAGTTCCACCCGCAGCACACGACGATGGACGTGCTCCGAGCCGGCTGGCGCGAGGCCGACGCGCTCGGCGTCGATTCGATCTGGACGTGGGATCACTTCTACCCGCTGTACGGCGAGGCGGACGGGGCGCACTTCGAGGGGTGGTCGATGCTCGCCGCGATGGCCTGCGACACCGAGCGCGCCGAGTTCGGGATGCTCGTGACCTGCAACTCGTACCGGAACCCCGAGCTGCTCGCCGACATGGCGCGCACGATCGACCATCTGAGCCACGGCCGGCTGATCCTCGGGATCGGGTCGGGCTGGTTCGAGCGCGACTACGACGAGTACGGGTACGACTTCGGCACGGCGATCGGGCGCCTGCAGGCCCTCGAGGCCTCGCTCCCGCGGATCGAGGCGCGCCTCGGCAAGCTCGACCCGCCGCCGGTTCGCTCACCGATGCCGCTCCTGATCGGCGGCAGCGGCGAGAAGGTTACGCTGCGGCTCGTCGCCGAACACGCCTCGATATGGAACAGCTTCGGTCCGCCCGAGACGTACGCGAAGAAGAACGCGGTGCTCGACGGATGGTGCGAGCGGATCGGCCGCGACCCCAAAGAGATCGAGCGCACGGTGCTCATCGACGACGCCGACGACATCGAGAACACCGACGCGTATCTCGAGGCGGGCGCCCAGCATCTGATCGTGGGGCTGGGGACGACGGGCGAGACCCCGTTCGACCTGGCGCCGGTGCGGGCGCTTCTCGACGCGCGGTAGCCACCCGTAACGGCGACCGGGCTCCCGAAGAGCCCGGTCGCCGTGCAATGGGGCCGCGATGGTCAGATCGTGGGCTGGGTCTCCCGCGTGTCCACGATCTGGATCGCCTGCTGATGACTCTGCTGCGTCTCGAGGTCGGCCGGCTTCCCGGCGATGTAGGCCTCCACCATCTGGTGCGCCTCCTCGTCGGTGAACTGCACGGGCGGGGACTTCATGAAGTACGACGATGGTCCGATCAGCGGACCGCCGATCCCGCGATCGAGCGCGAGCTTCGCGCAGCGCACCGCGTCGATGATCACACCGGCCGAGTTCGGAGAGTCCCAGACCTCGAGCTTCATCTCGATCGTCAGCGGGATGTCGCCGAAGTTGCGGCCTTCGAGGCGGATCATCGCCCACTTGCGGTCCTCGAGCCACGGCACGTGGTCGCTCGGCCCGATGTGGATGTTCTCCTTCGAGAGCGGCTCCTCGAGCTGGGACTGCACCGACTGCGTCTTCGAGATCTTCTTCGAGACGAGGCGCTCGCGCTCGAGCATGTTCATGAAGTCCATGTTGCCGCCGAAGTTCAGCTGATAGGTGCGGTCGAGCTCGACGCCGCGATCCTCGAAGAGCTTGGCGAGCACGCGGTGCGTGATCGTCGCGCCCACCTGGGACTTGATGTCGTCGCCCACGATCGGCACGCCGGCATCGCGGAACTTCTTCGCCCATGCGAGGTCGCTCGCGATGAACACCGGCAGCGCGTTCACGAAGGCCACGCCGGAATCGAGCGCGCACTGCGCGTAGTGGCGGGCGGCTTGCTCCGAGCCCACGGGCAGGTAGCACACGAGCACGTCGGCGGCGGTGTCCTTCAGGACCTGCACGACATCGACCTCGGGCGCGTCGGACTCGGTGACGACCTGGCGGTAGTAGACGCCGAGGCCGTCGAGGGTGCGGCCCTTCTGGACGGTGACGCCGGTCGGCGGGACGTCGGAGAACTTGATCGTGTTGTTCGGCGCCGTGAAGATCGCGTCGGCGACGTCCTTGCCGACCTTCGCGGCGTCGACATCGAACGCGGCCACGACCTCGACGTCGCGGACGTGGTAGCCGCCCAGCTCGACGTGCATCAGGCCGGGGACGCGGTCCTCGGGGCTGGCGTCCGTGTAGTACTCGAGGCCCTGGATCAGCGATGAGGCGCAGTTGCCCACGCCCACGATCGCGATACGAACCCTGCTCATGACGTGTGCTCCTTCCTGCGGAGCGAACGTCGCTCCGATGGGGTGGTCTTGGTACGGGAACGCTCTGCCGTGAGCAGGCCGTCGACCCACGCGAGGTCGGACTCGGTAGCCGAACGGCCGTGCTCCATCAGCGAGAGCGTGTAGTCGTCGACGCGCGCGCGGGTCGTGCGCAGCGAGTCGCTGATCGTGTTGAGCCGCTCCTCCAGGGTCGCCCGGCGGCGCTCCAGGAGGCGGATCCGGGTCTCGGGCGGCAGGTACCGGAAGAACGCGAGTCGCACCCGGAACCGGGTGTCCTCGGTCGAGTTGTCGTGCGGGGTCTCCTGGAGCAGCTCCAAGAACGCGACCTCGCCCTGCTCGGTGATGCGATAGACGTGCTTTCGGCGCCCCGCCGTGGGCTGTTCGCCCTCGACCTCGATCGCGCCGCTCCGCTCGAGCCGGCGAAGGGTCGGGTAGAGGGAGCCGTAGGAGACCCGCCAGAATCCGCCGAGCGCGTCACCCAGCTCCCGAGAGAGTTGGTAGCCGTGCATCGGCTGCTCCTTGAGGAGGCCGAGGATCGCAAGCTCGAGCATCTGGGTGTGGGCCCTTCCGGGGTCGGATGACGGTTCGATATATCGCAAGCATATATCGCTTCGATATATCTATACCGGGCGACCGGCGGAGGCGTCAACCATCCGAATGGCCGTTGGGAAGCACGAGCGCTTCAGGGAAGATATCCCCTGGAGGTGACCGAGATCCGCCAGCCCCCCATCCACGTCCCCCGGGCCGTCTACGACGAGCTACGTACGGTCGCGCTCGCATCCGGGATCGATGTCGACGAGCACGTGGCGCGCGCCCTGCGCGCCTATCTCGCCGACGGCGGCCATCAGGCCGCGGTCACGGGGTTCGCGGAGCGGGCCCGGCAGCGCCATCGTGGCGCGCTCGACCTGCTCGCAGCGCCATCGAGATCGCATACCTGAGCGCGGCCGATGTCACCTCGATCGCCTCGGCCGAGGTGGGCGCGGGCGGCGCCTGCGATGCCCTGGCGCTGCAGGCGGCCGTGGAGCTCCCGAGATCCCGCGACGGGGACCGCGACGCCTATCCGGGCATCCATCTGAAGGCGGCCGCGCTCCTCGAGGCGCTCGTGCGGTTGCGCCCCTTCGAGCAGGGCAACGATCAGGTGGCCCTGCTCGCCGTCGCCGTGTTCGTGAACCTGAACGGCTGGGATCTCGAAGCCGAGCCCGACGAGCTCGCGCTCCTTACCCGGATGAGCGCGCAGGGCCGTCTGCCGCTGTTCGATATCGCGGCCGGGCTCGAATCGGCGACCGTCAGGCTGTCGCTGGAGGAGGAGGAGCCGCCGTGACGGCTGCCGGCGCCGGACGCCGCCCGGCGGCCAGAGCGAGCCAGGCCGACGCGAGGCCCAGCACGCCGCACCCGAGCCACAGCGTTGTTGTGCTGACGTCGTAGACGGCGGTGCCGGCCATCGGCCCGGCGATCGCGGCGGTGGCGTACATCATCCCGAGCGATCCCTGATACCGGCCCCGCGCATGCTCCGGCGCGCGGTCGGCCACGAACGCCGAGGTCGAGGGCGATTCGACGATCTCGCCGAGCGTCCAGATCACGACCATCAACACGAGCCCGGGAAGCCCCTGGACGACCGCGAGGATGGCGAACCCCAGTCCGACGAGCACGGCACCACCCGCGACCATGCGCGTGCGCTCGCGGCGCATCGCCCACGCGGTGATCGGCAGCTCCAGCAGCACGACGAGGACGCCGTTCGCCGCCTGCAGGAAGCCGTACGTGGCGGTGGAGTAGCCGAGGTCGCGCACATGCAGCGCGAAGGTGCTCGCGTTCTGCATGTAGACCACCGCGGTGAGGAAGACGGCCCCCAGGAACAACTGGAATCCCCGGTCGGCGGCGATCGATCGGCCGGCCGACCCCAGGCTGCGCTCTTCCTGCTTCGTGGTGCGCGTGCCGTGGGGGAGCGCGATCAGCGCGATCCCGGCGAACGTCCCCGAGGTGATCGCGTCGCCGACGAACAGCAGGTCGAACGAACGCTGCGCGAGGAGTCCGGCGAGCGCGAGGCCGAACGCCCACCCGATGTTCAACATCAGACGGTAGGCGCTGAACGCCGCGACCCGGTCCTGGGGCGGAACCAGATCGGCGACGAGCGCGCTCGAGGCCGGTCGATACAGCTCGGCGACGAACCCGAGCACCAGGATGAGACCGACGATCTCGGGCAGCCCGTCGGCCCAGACCAGCGACAGGGTGAGGGCCGCGCCACCCGACATCGACAGGACGATCGTGTTCCGCCTTCCGACGCGGTCGGCGAGCAACCCGCCGACGCCTTGCGCGCCCGTCGCCCCCAAGCCGTACGCGGCGAGCCCGAGACCGGCCTGGGTCGCCGAGTATCCCCGGTCGGTCAGGTACAGCGTGATGAAGGGCAGCACGAAGGTGCCGAGCCGGTTCACGAACGCGCCGATGAACAGGATCCACACCTCGCGCGGGAGCGATCGCAGGGTCGCTCGCAGGGAGCGCGCGTCGGGGACGACGCTCACCGGTCCGACCGGCGACGGCCCGCGGGCACCGTGGTCTCAGGCTCGGGGCTCAGCGCCGGCCTCGGAGGGTCTGACGACGGAGCGCCTCACCGAGCGACCGGCACGCACGCCGGCGCCGCTGGCGTGGGTTCGTCGGCATCGGCGGGTTCCTCTCTCGTCGTCGGCGGCGGGGGCAGCTGGTTCATATCATCGCCGACGTCGAGTCGCATCCGGCGGGCCGCCCGGTCGAGCGCACCCAGGAGCGGCCGCCCGAGCACGAGGACGAGCACCGCGTTGCCGACCGCGCGGAAGGAGTCCCACACGAGTGAGGTCGCCGCGTAGAAGGTCGCGTAGTGACGCAGGTTCGTGACTGCGGTGGCGTCAGCGTTCCAGCTGATCGACGATCCACCCGTCAGGAAGGGCCAGGACCACAGGTTCATCAGCGCACCGAAGAGGTAGCCCGCCACGATGCCGTAGATGGCCAGCGCCCCGATCCGAAGGCGCCAGGACCCGGTGCGGGGCATGAGGCCCGCCCCCATCCCCACCCAGCCGACGGCGACCATCTGGAAGGGCAGCCACGGTCCGAGCCCGCCGATGAACAGCCCGCTCGCGAACGTCCCCACGGCGCCCAGAAGGAATCCGAACGTCGGGCCGAACGCGTTGCCGGCGACCAGCACGACGATGAACATCGCGCTGAACCCCGCCACGAAGCCCGGGAGGCGCAAGGCGACCATCGCGGCCCCGAGCACCCCGAGCAAGGCGATCGTCTTCGGCCCCATGCCGCCGCGCCCCAGCTCGAGGAAGAGCAGCGCCCCGAGGCCGCCGAGCAGCACGAGCAGCACGGCGGGCCCGTCGACATGGTGGTTCTCGTTCCCGCCGGTGAGCGCGGGCAGCGCGAACGGCCAGAGGAACGCGAGCAGTCCCACCAGGTTAAGGACGATCAGCGCGGCGCCGCGCACGCGGGATCCGCCGGTCAAGGTGCGAACGCTCATCGGTCGCGCACTGCCCGCCATGTTCATGCGAGCGCCTCGGCGACCTGCTCGGGTGTGAGCCATCCCGCACCGAACGCCCGGGTCATCTGGGGGGCGAAGACGTGCGAGTCGCCGAGCACCTCGCCGGGATCACCGTCGGCGATGACCTCGCCGCCCGCGAGCATGACGACGCGGGTGGCGACGGCCGCCGCGAGCTCGACATCGTGGGTGGCGAACAACACCGTGCCGCCTTCGGCGGCGTGGGATCGCAGGAACCGCGCCAGGCGGGCCTTGGCCTCGGGGTCGAGCCCGCGCGTGGGCTCGTCGAGGAGCAGCACGGGAGCGTGGCCCGCGGCGATCGCCGCGGTCGCCACGAGGAGTCGCTGCCCGGCCGAAAGGTCTCGGGGGTGCTGCCCCGCGAGGTCGTCGATCCCGAGCGCCGCTAGCACCGCCTCGGGTCGCACGTGATCCATCCCGCGTGCCTTCAGGGTCACAGCCACCTCGGCGGCGACGGTCTCGGAGAACAGCACGGACTCGGGCTCCTGAGGGCAGAGCGCCGCATCGACGCCCGGCCGCGGCGCATGGCCTCCGACCCGGGCGGTCCCGGAGGCGGGAGCGTGGACGCCGGCGATCGAGCGCAGCAGCGTCGTCTTGCCCGCGCCGTTGCGGCCCATCACGGCGACGATCTCGCCTTCGCCGGCGACGAGGTCGACGTCGTGCAACGCAGTGGCGTCGCCGTGCCGCGCGGTCAGATGACGCAGCTCGACCCGTACGGCGCCCGGCACCGGGACCACCGGGCTCCGTCGTGCGGGGAGCGCCCCCGCAAGCCGGCGCGCGTCGCGGACCGTCAGCGGGACGGGGTCCCAGCTCATGAGCCGTCCCAGCCGTGCGACGGGCGGCCCCATCTTCAAGCGCCGGATCACCGCGGCGGGGTCGCCCGCCGTCAGGCGACCTTCGTCGAACCCGATCGCCAGGTCGACCTGGCCGGCGACGCGCTCGAGCCGGTGCTCGGCGAGGACGACGGTCATCCCCTGGTCGTGCACGAGCCGCTGCAACGCGGCGAACACGTGTTCCGCGCCCTGGGGATCCAGCTGCGAGGTGGGCTCGTCGAGCACGAGGATCCGCGGGCCGGCGGCGAGCGCGGCCGCGATCGCCACGCGTTGCCGCTCGCCACCCGAGATCGCGCGGACGCTCCTGCCGCGCAGCGGCTCGATATCCAACAGATCCAGCATCTCCTCGACGCGCCTGCGCATGTGCGCGGGAGCGACGCCGAGGTTCTCCATGCCGTACGCCAGCTCGTCTTCCACGCGATCGAGCACGAACGACGAACCCGGATCCTGGGGCACGAACGCGACCGCGTCGGCGAGCGCGCGTGGCGCATGGGCGAGGGTGTCACGCCCGGCGGCGAGGACGCGACCCGTGAATGCGCCGCCTGTGAAATGCGGCACGAGGCCGTTCGCCAGGCGCAGGAAGGTCGACTTGCCCGCCCCCGTCGGCCCCACCGCGAGGGCGAACGTGCCTTCTTCGATGTCGATGGTGACGTCGCGGAGCGCGGGTTGCGACGCGTCGGGATAGCGGAAGGAGACGGCATCGATGCGCAGGGCGTCGGTCATGTGTGCTCCGTCGGGGAGCGGACCACACCCGGGAGGGCAAGGATCCCGATGACGGCGAGCATCGCGGGGCGGACCGGTGGCCATGCGAGCGGGGAGGTCGCGGGATGCAGATCGGGCCCCTGCTGCCACGCCGCCGCGAGTGACACCGCCGCGCACGCGATCGCGGACGCCGAGACGCCGACCGCGGCGGGGGTCCAGCGCGAGGGCCGGTACCGGCTCCGACGTCCCCGGCCGTGGCCGCGCGAGTCCATGCTCTCGGCGAGGGTGACCGCCTCCTCCATGCCGGTCTCGAGCACGGGGACGGCGAGCGCGGGAAGGGTCCGCCACGAAGTCGGGATGCCGCGGAGCGTCTGCGCCTCGCGAACGCGCCCCACCATCGCGACGGTGCGCGGCGCGATCGAGAGCGCGAGCGCGGCCGCGAGGGCCGGCTCGTGGAACCGCCGCGGCGCGAGCCGCACGACGCCGAACGGATCCGTCACGGCATTGAAGGTCCCGAAGACGATCAGGAGGGTCGCCAGCCGAGCGCCCTCGAGCGCGGCGAACGCGACGTTTCCGGCATCGACGGTTCCCAGGAAGACCAACGAGGTGCGTACCACCACCGTGATCAGGCCCGCGATCGCGAACAACCGGAACGATCGCGCGGTGGGGCCGGGTATCCGCTGGGACGCGTAGACGAAGAACGAGACCGCCACGATCAGTGCCAGGTAGAACGGATTCGTCGTGGTGAACGTGACCAGTCCGGCGCAGGTCGCCCACGTGATCCACGCACCCGGGTGCAGCCCGCTATCGCGATGCAAGGGTGCGTCTCCGGCGCATCGTGAGCCAGCCGGCGGCACCGAGCGATGCCACCGCGACGAGCGCGAGCCACGCCCCTGCGGGTGGCCCGCCCGCTCCGGGCGAGGCGCCGGCGGCGAGGGTGCCGACCGGGCTCGCTCGCACGACCGTCTGGGCGGGCGGTGGGGTGGGCTCCGTGATGGGCGCCTGAGAATCGTGTGCGCTCGCGCGCGCGCTGGCGGAGGGCTTCGCGGGGCCGGCGGCGCCCGAGGCGCTCGCGTCGGCGCCCGGGCTCGCACCGGACCCGCCGCTCCCGGAGCCGGTGCCGCCGCCCGCTGGGGCGGGATCCGGACTGGGCTTCGGGCTCGGCGAAGGCGAAGGCGACGGCGCGGGTGCGGGTTCGCAGACGTCGCCGGAGGCGAGCGCCGGCGGCGAGGCGTGCGTGGTTCCGGAGTCACCCGGCCCCCAGACCCAGCCCTCCATGTCGCCGTCACCGATCGATGCCGACGCGGCGCCGGAGCCGGCCCAGCTCCAGTTCCCGTTCCCGTCGCCGTGCCAATACCCCCAGTAGTCAGGATAGTCGGCGAAGCAGTCGCCTCCGCCCGGCCCGATGCCGTCGAGCTGACAGACGGCCTGGCCCCCGAACCCAAGCCCGTACTGCAGGCCGTACTGCCGCCCGGCGAGCTGGATCAGGTGCAGGCCGCTCACGCTCGCGGCGTCGAGCGCCACGCAGTAGGTCGACGTGCGGCTCCCGTTGTCGATCACGAGCGCGGCGTGCGGGGCGCCCGTGGCGGCCGCGCACGACACCCCCGTTCCGGCGACGGCGGGACCGAACGCCGGGAAGGTCAGCGCCAGCGCGACGACGAGCGTGCGGAGGCGACGGGTCGTCATCGGCTACGTCGCACAGGGCGGGGTGGGGGTGATCGGGCCGGCCACCGGGCCGCTGATCGGCAGCGCCCGCAGGAGCAGGCCGGGAACGGCGCCGATCGTGGCACCGATATCGGGTACGCCGCGCGATGGACCGTCGTACGAGTACGCCCAAGCGCCGCAGTTCGGGTACTGGAGTGCGCGGAGCGCGGTACGTCCTCCCGCGGGCACCGGGTCGCCCGCCGATGCGTACGCCTGCAGCACGAGCGCGGTGGAATTCGCGTCGGTGGCGATGAACCCGGCCGAGTAGCTCCACCCTCCGTGGGCGTCGTCGCGCACCGTGTCGAAGAAGGCGAACGGATCGGCCCCGAACTTGCCGCGGTTCGCGGCCTCGAGCGCCTGCACGACGTAAGACGTGGTGTTCGAGTCGGAGGTGAAGAAGTCGGTGCCCGAGCCGTCGTCGCACGAGGCGTCGTCGGTCCCCGCGGCGTAGGGCTCGTCGTACGCCCATCCGCCGTCGGGGCACTGCGCGTCGAGCAACCATCCGGTGACGGCGGTCGAGGGCGTGATACCGGCGCTCTCGAGGGCGAGCGTGGCGAGCGCGTCGTCGAACACGGCCGCGTCGCCGAACCGTCCCGCCGAGATCGTGCCGCGCAAGCCGGCCACGAGGTTCGCGCCGCCGAACGCCCGTGGATCGCGCCCGGCGGCGCTCACCGCGAGCACGACCTTCGCCTGGAGGCCCACCCCGGTGACGTTGCCGGCCTCTACCTGGCGGGCCAGGTAGCCGAGCGCGTCGCGCACGACCCCTCTACCCTGGCCGACCGCGACGGCGGCGAGGACCGCGTCGGCGGTGGATCCGATCGGCGAGAACGCCGGGATCGAGCCGTTCGGCTTCTGCTGCGATGCGATGTAGCCGAGGCCACGCTGGGCGCGTTCGGCGTCGGTGGTCGCGAAGGCCGCCGCCGGGACGGCGAGCAGCAGCGCCCCGATGGTGACAACGGTGAAGATCTTCCTGCGGGTCGAGCCCATGTGGGTCTACCCCTTTCCGAGCGTCCGCGCGCCCTCACGGAACGACCTCCCGGAACACGGCGGGAGGTCGGCGTCGGGGCGAATCGCCCGGCGGCGCGATCCCCTGTCCACGAGGGTCGTTCGGCCGTGCGTCGCGCAGGGCGGCCTGGCTCGTCCACTCCGATGGTGGACCTACAGTTGCGGGACAGCGCCGGAATCCGACCGGCTTCGCCTCCGCGACGCGGTGTGCCCGTGACGCTAGCACGCGAGCCGCGAGCGCGGCCAATCGCCCCCTTCGAAGGCCCCGTGCGGATGATGCCCGAGCGTTGAACGTTCCTTGGGGTGACCTTTACCCGTGGAAGCGTTCATGGGAGGCACGAACCCCGTGAGGAAAGGTGCACCCATGGAGACCCTCCGCAAAGGATCGACCGAGGCAGCGACAGCACCTCCGGTGGCCGTCAAGCAGATCCCGCAGGCAGAGCCTCCGCACCCCCGCTCGATGCCGTGGCTGGTGGCCGGCCTCATGGTCATGACCGCGGCGTTCCTCGTGCTCGCGATCTTGACGGTCTTGCCCCGGCTGCGACCGAGCGAGCCGGTCCGCCTGCTGGATCAGACGATGGCGACGTGGGATTCGGGAACCCCCTCATCGTTCGCCGCCATCTACGCCCGCGACGCGGTGGTGGTGCACGCCGACGGTACGAAGGTGACCGGACTCGCCGAGATCGTCGCCGACGCGAAAGCGGCCGGAGCCGACTTCACGATGGTGCGCACGGGCGACGTCTCGGTGACGCACAGCGGTTCCTACGCCGCGGCCACCTTCCGTTACACAGGAGCGGGCCGGGGTTCTGGCCTCCTCGTGATCCAGATCGTTGACGGGGAGATCACCCATCAGTGGAGCTACGCGCTGCCTTGATCTACCGGGTGACGCAACGGCGGCCATCGCCGACCTCTCGCTCACTCGCTGACGAACGAGAGCAGGGTGAGGTCGCCGGCGTCCTCGGTCCGTGCGGGGTCCAGGCGATACCCGGCCGGGTGCTCCCATCCGCTCAGGTCGTCGGGGCTCGCGCCCGGGTGGGCGAGCAGGAACCGCACGAGCGCCCCCTTCAGGAACTTGTTCCAGTGGGAGACCGGGGCGAGGGTCCCATCCGGACGCCGTTTGAGGAACGTGGCGGAGTACTGCGCCAGACCGCTCGGCGCTCGCCAGGCTGCCGCGTGCTCCTGCGGGAGGAGGTTCCAGACCGCCCGGCCTGCGGCCCGCTCGGCGATCGCCGCCGAGAGGTCGTCGCGCCACCAGGTCGACAGCTTCCCGAGACGGGGCAGGGCGGCGCCGATCTTCAGCTTGTAGTCGGGGATCGGGTCGGTCGGTGCGAGGGCCCCCCAGAGCCCCGAGACGATCAGCACCGAGGCGTCCAGCCGGCGCCGTTGCGCGGCACCGAGCGATCGATGGTCGAGCGCGTCGTAGAGCACCCCGGTGTACCGCTCGATCGCGGGCATCGTGGGGGTCGCGCGCGCGTCTCGGTCGGCCTCGGTGGCCGCGGCGAGCGCAACCCCCTTGACGCCCAGGAGCTTCCCGCGGGCGGCCGCGCTCGCACGCATCGCGCGCGCGAGCGCGTCGAGCACTTCCTCACGACGGTCATCGAGCGCGAGCGCCATCGTGTCGCGCGCCCATGGGTTCCCCTCGCCTCCCGACGCCTTCCCCTCGGACGGGGGCAGCAAGATCAAGGGGAGCGACGCGGACACGAACGGCTACCGGGGATCGTCGCCGGCGTCGCGCAGGTACCGCTCGATCTCGCTCGCGAGCTCGTCGCCCGAGGGGATCCCGTCCTCGGGCTGCTGCGCCTCGAGCCGGGTGACGAAATCGCGCGTCTCGTCCTGGGCGCTCACGGCGCTGTCGAGTCCCACCCGCTGGGCGTTCGCCTCGTCCATCAAGGAACCGAGCGGCAGCTCGATCTCGAGGTGCCGGGCGACGTGCTCGACGAGCGCGATCGTGCCGGCGGCGTAGGGGCCGCCCACGTACGGCGGGACCTGCGCGTAGAACCCGGTCGTGGGGATCCCCGCTCCGCTCACCCCCATCTCGAGGACGCTGAGCGCCGCAGCGGGCACGCGGAGCAGGCCTTCGGGGCCCTGCGACTCGCCGTGCCGCAGCAGGCCCGCATCCGAGGCGGTCGCGAACACCGGCACGGGGCGCGTGTGGGGCACCGCCGCGGGAACCGCCCCGATGCTCACCCACTCGACCACGCCGTGCATCAGGGCGAACTCCATCACGTCGTCGGCGAGCTGCTTCCAACGGAAATCCGGCTCGGCCCCGTGCAGGACGAGGAGGTCCCGGCCGCCCACGCGCCGGCGCCGGATCGCGAGCTGCGGGTAGTCGAGCCGGCTCAGCACACCATCGACGACATCGAGCACCGGACGGCGTGAGCGATAGTCGAACAGCGCATCGGGATCGAACGTCGCGACCGTGTCGGCGCCTTCCGCAAGATGGGCGGCGGTCGTCGAGGCGACGCCGGCCGCGTCGATCCATCCGTCGAACGCGCCCACCAGCACGGGAGCGACGAGATCGTCCAGCGGGACGACGAGCCGGATCAGGTTCACCCACCCAGGATAGGCGGCTGGCTGGATCGTGGCGGGCCGGTGGTCAGCCGCGACCGAGACGTTCCATCTCGCGTCGGAGCCGCGCCTCCGACGGCTCGAGGCGGCGGAAGGTCTCCCACGCGTGGAACGCGATCCCGATCCCCCACCCCAAGATCGGGAAGATCGGCCAGAAGAATCCGCCTCCGCTCATCCACCAGATCACGCCGAGCATCCCGTTCACCAGCACGTAGGCCAGCAGGTTCGCGTAGAACTCCTGCGCGTGTTCGAGGCGGGTACGCGCCAACTCCCGGAGCTCGTCTTCATCGTGCCATCGGGCCATCATCGACGACCACCTCCTCGGGCCATGCTCCGGCAGCGGAGCCGGGTCGCGTCCCGGCCGAACGGCGGGCCTGCGGCGGGCCGTTCGGGTAAGGGGAGGGGCCGGGAGTGCCGATGGTGCGGCATGCGTCGGTTCCGGCATCCTGCGACCGAGGGCGGCTCGTCTCCGGTCGAGACGTTGCTGCTCGGCGCGCTCGTCTTCGTGCTCACGGCGGCGATCGTGGGGTTCGCCCTGATGATGACCCTGGCGCCCCGGTCGGCTCCGGTACCCGCCCCGGGTCCTGTGGCGTCGGCACCGGTGATCGAGATCGCCTGCGGCGCCGCCGCTGCGACCGTGACGGGCCAGGCCGTGGACGCCGGGCCGCGTGGCGCCCCGGTACAGGTCGCCGGCGACGACGGCGCCACGCTCGCGTTCACCTCGCCCGGCAGTCCCGACTATGGGATGCGGGTCTTCGAGCCCACCGGCCGCTACCTGCTGCCGCTCGCGCCCGGCGTGTGGGAGGTCGCGTGCGCCGTGCCGCGCTCGGGTCCAACGACCGTGTTCCTCGGCACGTTCGAGGTGCGCGATCCCTTGCAGGTGTACCTGCGGTCGCTTCCCGATGGCCCGCCGGAGGGGACGTGCGCGCACGTCCTCGACGTGCCGTCGGGGTTCGCCACCGATCAGCTCGGCGCGCTGCACGAGGGCCTCGCCGGCGTCGGCGTCCTGCCCACCGACACGATCGAGCGCGCGGCCTACACCGCGTCGCGGCTGCGAGCCCAGCCCCCGATCCCACTCGTCTTCCGGGTGGTGCGGAACGACCGCATCGTGGCCCGTGTGGAGGTGGCCGCCGACGGAAACGCGTGGACGGCCAGCGTGTTCGGCTGCCCGGGGGACTAGGCCCGCCGGTCAGGAGACCCCCGTACCGAGTGGTCGGTCGGCGCACCCGGCGCGGTAGGGTGCGCGAGATGGCGGACCCGATCGAGACGACGACCGGCCCGGGCGGGATCCGAGTCGATGAGATCGGGCTCGGTCCCCGCGTCGTGCTGGTGCACGGCGGAGGCGCGCCCGGGTTCGGCGCGTTCGAGGCGCAGCTCCCGCTCGCGGCGAGATGGCGGCTCGTCGCGCCTCATCGGTTCGGGTTCGCCGGGAGCCCCGACCGGCCCGAGGATTGGGAGATCGACGCGCCGGTGGTGGCCGAGCTCCTGGGGGACGGGGCGCACCTCGTCGGCGCGTCGTACGGGGGCACCGTGGCGCTGCTCGCGGCGGCGCGGCGTCCCGAGGCCGTGCGATCGCTCACGCTGGTCGAGCCCTCGGCGATCTCGATCGCGATGGACGATCCCGTGGTCATCGAGTTCGAACGCGAGACGCGCGCCGCGCTCGCGCTTGCGGAGCCGGGCGACGCCCTCAAGACGCTTTTCGCCGCGGTGGACCCGGCGGCGACGTGGCCGGACCCGCTCACGCCGCCGCTCGAGGAGATGGGCCGCCGGCTGCAGCACATGCGGCTTCCGCAGGACGCGGACTACGACGCGGAAACACTCGCGGGCGGTGGCTTCCCGATCGTGGTCGTGACGGGAGGCGACCGCCCGCCGTTCGAGTCGATCGCTGCGGCCCTCGTTCGTGAGCTCGGGGCGACGCACCTGGTGATCGCCCACGGGCCGCACGGCACGCAGCACCTGGGAGCCCCGTTCAACGAGCTCGTCGAAGGGGTGTGGCGAGAGGCCGACGCGGCACCGCGAGCCTCCGCCTGAAGCGTGCTTCAGCCTTCATCAGACTCGGCGGCTTCGGCCGGCTCCGCGGCGCCCACGTGTCCGACCGTGACGAAGCCCGCCCGCTCGTAGACCCGGGCGATGTCGTCGCTGCCGGCCGACAGGCAGATCACGTCGATGCCGCGGGCGACCGCGTCGTCGAGGAGTGCCGCGGTCACCGCGGCGCCGATGCCTCGCCGCCGGAACGCGGGAAGGGTCGCGACGCCGACGATCTCCGTGGCGCCCTCATACGGTTGGTGGCTGCCGACCGAGACCGGCACGCCGCCGACGAACGCCGCGGCCGTCACGGTGAGCCCGGCCCGAACCCGTTCGCGGGAAAAGGCCAGGATGCCGGCGTCCATCGCCGCGGTCGCGCCGGCGAGCGCCGTGGTGCCGACCTCGCTGACCGCGGTGCCCGGCGCACCGAAGCCCACGGCGGCGACCGCCGAGACCGTGGCCAGATCGTCGTCGGGCCCCACGATCCGCACGGCCACGCCGTCGGGGATCGCCACGGCCGACGGGGCGTTCCCCGGCAGATGCATCAGCGGCATCTGGTGGGAGACCATGCCCGTGGCAGCGGCCGCGGGCCCGACGCCGGGGGCGAGATCGACGATCCACTCGATCGCCTCGGGCTGGCCGAGCTCGTGCTGACGGGCCCGAACGGCGTCGACGTCGCCGGGGCCGAAGCGCTCCGCGCCGGGGGTCGGTCGCGCGTAATAGCGCCAGCCGTTCGCCTCCTGGATGAAGAGCGTGAACGGTCCGATCGTCTCGGCCCGGGTTGCGGATCGCGGCACGGCGTCGAGATAGGTATCGAGCCGCCGGAGCAGATCGGGGTCGCCTGGCATGCGGCTCAGGCTACGGGGCGCCGGCGAGGATGCCTATGCAGTCGGCGGCGCGGGCGTCGACGTGGACGCAGCGTCCGGCGGCTCCCCCGTCAGATCTCGGATGAGCTGGACGTAGGCGTCGCGATCGAGCTCGCCTCGGGCGTAGCGGACCCGCGCCTGGGCCACGGCATCATCGTGACCCCCGGGCGCCGCGGACGATGACGGGCCGGGGTGCGTTCGAGATCGCGCCACGAGCCAGATCAGCAGGCCGGCGATCACCAGCATGAGGCCGATCATCAGCGCCCCTTGCCACGTCGACCACCAGGCCGAGTCGTGCATGTACCGGCCGTCCGATCCCCACATCCCGCATCACCTCTTCGTGTCGAGGGAGCCTCGACACCTCCAGCCTACGACCGGCACGACGCGGTTCATGAGGTTCTCAGGCAACGCTCAGGTTCTGAGGCTAGCCTGTGGGCGATGAGCGAGCCGCGGGTCTTGGTGGTGGACGACGAGTCGAACATCACTGACCTGGTGTCGATGGCCCTGCGCTACGAGGGGTTCGAGGTCGAGACGGCTGCGTCGGGTCGCGAGGCGATCCGGATGGTCGAGAAGTTCCGGCCCGAGGTGGTCGTCCTCGACGTGATGCTGCCCGATGTCGACGGGTTCGCCGTGACCGAACGGCTCAAGAGCGCCCGGGTCAAGGTGCCGATCCTCTTCCTGACCGCGCGGGACGCGGTGGAGGACAAGGTCCGGGGCCTCACGCTGGGCGGCGACGACTATGTGACGAAGCCGTTCAGCTTGGAAGAGCTCGTGGCGCGTGTCCGCGCCCTGCTCCGCCGAGCCGGCGCAGAGCTCGAGTCGGGGCCGCTCCGATTCGCCGACGTCGAGCTCGACGACGACACGCACGAGGTACGCCGCGCGGGGGCGACCGTCGATCTGACGGCCACGGAGTTCCGCTTGCTGCGCTACCTGATGCAGAACGCCCCCCGCGTGCTCTCGAAGGCCCAGATCCTCGACCACGTCTGGAACTACGACTTCGGGGGCGACGCGAACATCGTAGAGACGTACGTGAGCTACATCCGGCGCAAGCTCGACGCCGTGGGACCGCCGCTGATCCAGACGGTGCGAGGCGTGGGCTACCGACTGGCGGCGCCACCGCCCGAGGCCTGACGCGTGACCCTTCGCGCCCGCCTCACGATCGTGCTGATGATCGTGGTGGCCGCCGGCCTGACCGTGGCCGACGTCGCGACGTTCGCCGCGCTCCGTTCGTTCCTCGTCCAGCGGGTCGATCAGCAGCTGCGGGCCTCGACGACGACGATCGGGCACCTCCTGGCCTCGGCGGAGGCGCCGTCGGGCGCCGTGGCGATCCCGACCGACGGAGACGACGCCTTCGTCCCGTCGGGGACGTACGCGGTGCTGTACGACGACGCCGGTCGCGAGCTGAACCACGCGTCGTTCAGCTACGGCGCGGCGCCCGGCGCCGCCCCCGATCTGCCAGCCGACATCACCTCGTTCGACGGAGGCTCGGTGCTCTCGTCCATCGGTTCGACGGGAGACGGCTCGGGGTTCCGCATGATCGCCGAGCGGTTCGAGGGTGGCTACACCGTCGTGGTCGCGATCCCGTTGACCGAGGTCGATCAGACGCTTCGCCAACTCGTGGTGGTGGCCGCGCTCGTGACGCTCGCGGTGATCGCCGCGACCGCGGCGCTCGCGTTCTGGATCGTGCGCCGGGGGCTCACGCCGCTTGGGCGCATCGAGCAGACCGCGGGCGCGATCGCGGCCGGCGACCTATCCCGACGTGTCGACGACGCCGATGCGCGAACGGAGGTCGGACGTCTCGGCACCGCGCTGAACGTGATGCTCGGGCGGATCGAGCGCTCGATGGAGGAACAGCGGGCCTCCGAAGAGGCGCTCCGCCGGTTCCTCGCCGATGCCTCGCACGAGTTGCGGACGCCTCTGACGTCGATCCGCGGCTATGCGGAACTGTTCCGGCGCGGGGCCGTCGACGATCCGTCGGACACCGCGCTCGCGATGCGGCGTATCGAGCAGGAAAGCGCGCGGATGGGGGTGCTCGTCGACGATCTCCTGTTCCTGGCGCGCTCGGGCCGGGGCCGCCCCGTCGACCGCGAGCCGTTCGATCTCTCTGCCGTGATCGCCGACGCTGCGCAGGACGCGCGCGCCGTGGACCCCTCCCGCACGGTGGGTCTCGTCGTCCCGGCCTCGCTCACGGTGGTGGGCGACGAGGGCCGGATACGTCAGGTGCTCGCCAACCTGCTGTCGAACGCCCTCACGCACACGCCGCGAGGTTCGCCGATCGACCTCAGCGCGAGGGCGAGCGACGGCCAGGCCGAGGTCACGGTGGCCGACCGCGGACCCGGGATGACGGCCGAGGAGGCCGCCCATGTCTTCGAGGCGTTCTACCGGGCCGATCCGGCGCGAGGCCGTGCGGCAAGCGGTGAAGGGGCCGGATCAGGGCTGGGGCTCGCGATCGCGGCGGCGATCGCCCACGCGCACGACGGTTCCCTGGCGGTGACGAGCGAGCCGGACCGGGGTGCGACGTTCGTGCTGCGCCTGCCGCTGACCGGGCCGACGATCACGTGGGACGGAACCGACGGACCGCCTGCAGCTTGAGGGCCAGCACCGGACAGGCGGTCACCGCTCGCTGTGCGTGCGCCATCAGGTCGGGCGGCACCTCGCGTCGGTCGAGGATCGGGAACCCCCAGTCGTCGAGGCGGATCATCTCGGGGAACAGATCGGCGCACAGGCCATGTCCGTCGCACGCGATCGGGTCGAGGGAGATCGTGGTGTGGTGGGGCATCGGTCGGTCCTTCAGTAGAGGGGGAGGAGGGTCTGGGCCGGGTCGGCGTCGCATCGCCCGTCGATCCGATGGCGTTCGATATCTGCGGCGAACACCTTGAGGCCGCTCCGCACGAATCGCACGGCACCGTCGGGGAGCCGGCACGCACCGCGCCCCTCGACGTCGTCGCTCCACCGGCGGAGTTGCGCGGCCGTGTCGCGGCCGCCGCCGCGAACGAGCGAGCTGAGCCCGCCGGCGATCGCCGCGAGTCCGTGCACGCACGGCCCGCACTGGTTCGCCGTCTGGCCTGCGAACCACGTCGCGACCCGTTCGGTCTCGCGGAGCCCGCAGGCGTCGCGCGGCAGGAACCACAGAACCCCCGCGCCGAAGGCCGTCCCGTGGGCGGCCAAGTCCGGGTCGCTGAGCCTCACGTCGAGGGCGTGCGCGACGTCGATCCAGGCCCCGAAATAGCCGCCTACGAGGACCGCGACGACGTCGTCGTCGCATCCACCCGCGGCCCGCAGCACGTTCGCAACCGGCGTGCCCCCGGCGACCTCGTACACCCCGGGCTTCGCGACGGCGCCGGAGACGGTCACGAGCCGGCTGCCGGGCTCGTCGTCGACCCCCACCTCACGGAACCAGTCGGCGCCGAAGGCGGCGATCTGCGCGAGGTGGGCGAGGGTCTCGACGTTCTGCACCAACGTCGGCCGCCCGTCGACCCCCCGCTCGAAGGGCCGCGGGCCCATCGCCGGGATCGCGGGGCCACCGCCGATCGCCCGCACGAGCGAGCGTTCCTCGCCCGTGACATAGGCCCGGGGCACGCGAACGATCCGGATCGTGACGCCGGTGCGCTCGGGGCCACGACGTGCGACGAGGGCCGTCTCGATCGATCGGGCCGCGTCGTCGGTGTCGATGCCGAGTTCGATCCGGTCGGCGCCCACGGCCGCCGCCGCCGCGAGCGCGCCGTCGAGCACGAGATGGGGGCGTGTGGTCAAGAGCAGCCGGTCCTTCGTGCTGGCGGGCTCACTCTCGGCGCCGTTGACGACGACGATCGCGCGGCGACGGCCCGACGCCACGGCCAGGAGCTTCCTCGCGGTCGGGAACCCGGCGCCGCCCCGGCCGAGCAGTCCGGCGCGTTCGACCTCGTCGATCAGTGGTCGGTTCGCGCCTCGGCCGGGCCGAGGCGGCGGTGGCATGAGAGCTCGATGCGCCGCGAGGTCGGCGGGGCCGCCGGGACCCGGAGCGGCGGCCAGGATGCGGGGCAGCCCGGTGGGACCGGTTGAGGTCAGGGGTTGAACGGCGGCCATAGAGGATGCGGCTCCTTCAGATCGAGCTTCCGGCGGGGGTCAGGTGCACGGTTCCGTGCGTGGTGCCGGCCTGGTCCACGATCTGCATCGTCAGGTCGACGTCCACGATCGCGCCGGCCGCGTCGGTTAGCCGGGCGACGATGCGCCCGCCTTGGAGCGACTCGATGACGCCCACGTACTTCGTGGGGATCGCGCCGAGCGAGACCTGCCCACGTCGAACGGATAGGCCGTTCGACGTGGCGGTGCCGACGAGAACGATCTCGATCGGCATCGCCGACGTGTCGAGCGTGCCGACGATGTCGAGCACCACCGATCCGTCGGCGCTCGCGCGCTGGCTCGCCTGAGCGGTGAAGGCCGAGTTCTCCGGCAGCGACGTGGAGGCGCCGTCCGCGCGGGTGGCGGCACGGGTGTGCGCCGGTGTACCCGCGGCGTTCGCCCAGCCGGGGGCGAGCGGGCCGGCGAGCAGCCAGACGGCCACGCCGAGCGTGCCGACGGCGGTCGCGCCGAACGCGGCGAGCCGGGGCAGGGCCTGCGGTGGCTGCACGCTGTAGGCGCGCCACCAGACGGCACCGACCACCGACGCCAGGCAGCCGGCGTCGAGGAGCAGCATCCACGGGTCGCTCGTGTCGCTACCCGTGCCGAGCCCGTGCAGGAAGGCGACGGGCCAGCAGGCGTACGCGAGCCAATGGATCGCCTTCCACGACCGGTACCCGAGCCGCACCCGCACGAGGCTCGTGATCACGAGGGCGAGCAGCAGGTCGAAGCCGACCGCCCCCAGACCGAGCCAGACCGGCCGGTAGGCTGAGGTGAACGGCAGTAGGGCGTCCACCCATCGGATCGGGGCGTAGCTGTCGAAGACGGCCGTCGCCACGTGCACGCCAAGGAACGCGACGGCCATCAGGGAGAGGTTCCGGTGGAGCCCCTGGGTGATGAACCTGGGCCAGCGGCTCGAGGCCCAGCCCACCGAGCCCGTGATCCCGAGAACCACCACGCCGGTGAGCAAGAGCAGCGACACCGCGCCGGTGCCACGGGTCAGGAACCAGTACGCCTGCGTCGCGATCACCGGCATCGGCATCGGCTCACGCCGCGGCCTCCACCGGCCATCCGGCGGTGCGCACGATCGTGCCGTCGATCCGGACCAGCCGGGCGGGAAGGCCCAGCCGCTGTAGCCAGAGGGCGGCCGGCTCACCACGCACGATCGCGGCGGTGGCGGCGACATTCGCGTCCACGCAGGTGGCCGCGGCCACGCTCACCGTGCGCCAGACCTCGGCGGCGGGGCGTCCGGTCGAAGGATCGACGACGTGGTGCAGCTGGCGCCCGCCGCGGACCCACCTCCGCACGGTCGTGCTCGACGTCGCGAGCCCGCCGGTGTCGATCCGGATCGTCTGGCCGGGCTCCGCGGGCGAATCGTGCGCGTCGGCGAGGCCGATGTCCCAGCCGCCACCCGGAGCGTTGCCCGCCACGGCGATGTCGCCGCCCAGGCTGACCAGCACGCCCGACCCGATCGCGGAAGCCGCCGCCCTGGCCGCTCGGTCCGCGGCGAACGCTTTGGCCGTGGCGCCAAGGTCGAGCCGGACCCCGCGGGGGATGCGCACCCGCGCGCGCTCGCGGTCGAGCTCCACCGCGCGCCATCCTGGAGCGGCTCGGAGCGAGCCGATCGGGGGGCCGTTGCGGTCCATCCCCGCGAAGTCGCGGTCGTAGCCGACCAGCAGCAACGCCTCGCCCACCGTGGGATCGACGTCGCCGTCGGTGAGCTCGGCGGCTCGCAGGGCTACGTCGATCGCGTCGATCAGGAGCGGCGCCACCTGGACCCACCTGCCGGCGCCCTCGTGCAGGCGCGCAAGCTCGCTGTCGGGTCGGAACCGGCTGCACGCCAGATCGATCGCGTCGACCTCGCGGCGCACGGCCAGGATCGCGCTCGGCAGCCCGTCGGGATCGGCGGTGACGACGGTCGCGGTCGTGCTCAGCGCTCGGAACGAACACGTGGCCGGTGGACGCATCTACGAGCCTCCCGAGACAGCCTGGCCGCCGCCGATCCCTTGAACGGGTGGGTTCGGAGGTGGCTGCAGTCCCGACCCGCCCGTCGACGCCCATGGGTCGTTTCCATCGTGGGCGCGGAGCGTGCCCGTGCCGGTGTTCGAGGATCCGCCGGTGGACGCGCCCGTTCCCTGGGCCGAGCTATCGTTGGCCCGCGCGACGCCCACCGAGATGACTGCCGCCGCGGTCACGGCGGTGGCCGTGAGCCAGCCGGTGATCGACGAGATCCTTCGCAGTCCCGCGTCGCGTGCGTGGGGATGGGGGCGGGGCATCGTGCTCCTTCGTCGGAGAGGGGCGACCCGCCCGGCCGGCCGGGGATCGGAGAGAAGGGAGGGTGACCGGCCGAACGGGGTGCCTCCTGTGGTGCATGCCTGAAGTCTGGGGTCTCCAGCTGAGCCTGCCCCGAGAGGACCCTGTGGAAACGATGAGCGTTCGGACTCCTGGTGCGGCCTCAGTACCGGGCGCCGACGGCCGGGGGGAGCGCGTCGAGCTCGTCCAGGTCCTCGGGCGTGAGCCGGATCGTTGTGGCGGCGAGATCCTCCTCGAGGTACCGCAGCCGCTTCGTGCCGGGGATCGGCGCGACGTGCGGGCCCTGCGCCAGCACCCATGCCAGGGCGATCTGGGCGGGCGTGGCGCCGTGGCGGTCGGCGACCGCCCGCACGCGCTCGACGATCGCGAGGTTCGCGTCGATCGCCTCAGGCGCGAAGCGCGGGTTCTTCGCGCGGAAGTCCAGGTCCTCGAACGCCGCTCCGGTGATCGTTCCGGTGAGGAACCCGCGGCCCAGCGGAGAGAACGGGACGAAGACGACGTCGTGCGCGAGACACCACGGCACGACGTCGTCGAGCGCCTCCCGGGTCCAGAGCGAGAGTTCGGACTGCAGGGCGGCAACGGGATGGATCGCGCGGGCCGTCTCGAGTTGGTCCACGGTCGCCTCCGAGAGTCCGAGTGCGCGGACCTTCCCCGCCTCGACGAGCCCGGCCATGGCGCTCCACGACTCCTCGAGCGGCACGGCGGGGTCGATCCGGTGGAGGTAGTACAGGTCGATCACGTCCGTGCGGAGGCGGCGGAGCGACGCGTCGACGGCGCGGACGATGTGCTCGGGGCGAGCGTCGTTCACGAGCGGGTATCCGCCGTTGGGGCCGACGAGCAGCCCGACCTTGGTCGCGACACCGACCCGGTCGCGGATCGGCTCGATCGCCTCCCCGACCAGCTCCTCGTTCGTGAACGGCCCGTAGACATCCGAGGTGTCGAGGTGCGTGGCGCCCAACTCGACGGCTCGCCGGATCAGCGCGACCGGGTCGTCGTCGCTCTCGCCCAGGTAGGCGAACGACATCGGCATGCAGCCCAGTCCGATGCCTCGGAACGCCTCACGGGTCTCCACGCGGCGATGCTAGCGTCGGATCGATCGGCCCGGTGGAACAAGCAGGGATCGCCGAGCCGGTCGAGCTGTTCCGCGCCAGGCGCGGCTGACCGTACGCGCGAGCCCGGCTAGGCTTGTCGCATGGCGATCAAACGGATGAACCACGCGGTGCTCTACGTGCGCGACGCCGACCGGACGTTCGCGTTCTACCGGGACGTCTTGGGCTTCACGCTCGTGGGTGAGATCCCGCAGGCGGGCGCGAAGTTCCTGCAGGCACCGGACTCGACGAACGACCACGACCTCGCGCTCTTCACGATCGGCGCGGAGGCCGGCGATTCCACGGCCGGCCGGCAGACCGTGGGGCTCTATCACATCGCCTGGGAGGTCCAGACGCTCGGCGACCTGCAGGAGATCGCGCTGAAGCTCGCGGACGCGGGTGCGATGGTGGGCGCGACCGATCACTCGACCACCAAGGCGCTGTACGCGAAGGACCCAGATGGGCTCGAGTTCGAGGTGTGTTGGATCGTGCCGAAGGAGTATCTGACCGACGACGTGGTGGCCGCGAAGACGCAGCTCCGTCCCCTGGATCTCAAGGCCGACATCGAGCGGTACGGCGTCGGGACCCTGGGCGGGCTCTAGCGCGTCGCGGGCCGGGTGAGGTCGTCCGGTTCATCGCCGAGCAGGAAGCGTGGCCCGTCGCCCAGGTCCGCGGCGGCGTCGCCGGGGTTGTAGAGCCGGCAGCGCGTCAGGGAGAGACAGCCGCAGCCGATGCAGCTCGAGAGGTCGTCGCGGGTGCGTTCGAGGGCGGCGATCTGCTCGTCGATCCGCGCGCGCCAGGTGCCGCTGATCCGTGACCATTCCCGCGCGGTCGGCGCCCGGCCCGCAGGGAGCCGCGCCAACGCGTCCACGATCTCGTCGAGCGAGAGTCCCACGCGCTGCGCGACCCGGATGAACGCCACGCGTCGCAGGACGTGACGCGGGAACATCCGCCGCCCCCCCGCCGAGCGCTCGGCGGCGATCAGTCCCTCGGACTCGTAGTACCGCAATGCGGAAGCCGCCACACCGCTGCGGGCCGCCACCTCGCCGATCGGCAGCAGATCCTTCCGGTCCATCTGGCAACGTTACTTGACTTCAAGTGAACTTGAGGTTGTACCCTCCGCACCCATGGACGCGGAGCTGACCTCGCTGACCCGCGTGCGCGAGCTCATGGCGCGTGCCGTCGGAGATGAGAAGCACGAGGAGAGCAGCACCTCGACGCTCGATGCGCTGTGGGTGCTCTACGACCGCATGCTGCGTGTCGACCCGGCCGACCCGTCGGCGGAGGACCGCGATCGGTTCATCTTGAGTAAGGGCCACGGACCCGTCGCGTACTACGCGGTGCTCGCCGCGAAGGGGTTCTTCCCCGAGGCGTGGCTCGACGGGTTCATGACGTGGGGCGGCCGGCTCGGCTCGCACCCCGACCGGCTGCTCGTGCCCGGTGTCGAGGCCTCGACCGGATCGCTCGGCCACGGGCTGCCGATCGCGGTGGGCGTGGCACAGGCGCTGCGAGCCAAGGGCCTCGAGGGCCCGCGCGTGATCGTGCTGACCGGCGACGCCGAGCTCAACGAGGGCTCCAACTGGGAAGCGATCATGCTCGCGCCCCACCTCGGGCTCGGGAACCTTACGTTGCTTGCGATCGATAACCACAGCTCGTCGATCCCGATGGCGCCCTGGGAGGCCCGGCTGGGGTCGTTCGGGTGGCGTGTGCGGGTGGTCGACGGGCACGACCACGACGCCCTCGGGGCCGCCCTGGAGGTCCGCGAGGATCGGGTGCCGACCGCGGTCGTCGCGGACATCCCGGAGGGGGAGTGGTGAGCGAGATGCGGCCCACGATCGCGGCGACCCTGACCGAGCTGTTCGAGCACGACGAGCGGCTCGCGATCGTGCTCGCCGAGATCAGCGCCGATCTGTTCCGCCACGTGCGCCGGTTCGATCCGGCTCGCGCCGTGAACGTGGGCATCATGGAGGCGACGATGGTGGGCGTCGCGGCCGGGTTCGCCATGGAGGGGTTCCATCCCGTCGCGCACTCGCTCGGCCCCTTCGTGGCGGAGCGGCCCTTCGAGCAGCTCAAGCTCGACTTCGGGTACCAGGGGCTGGAGGGGACGTTCGTGAGCGTGGGCGGCTCGTACGACTACGGCGCCGAGGGTGGCACGCATCACGCGCCGGGCGACGTGGGCGTGCTCTCGACGATCCCGGGCATGGAGATCTTCGCCCCGGGCACCGCGGCCGAGGCCGACCGGCTGGTGCGGGCCATCTACGCGAACGGGCGCGCGTCGTACCTGCGCGCGAGTGCCGCTCAGAACGGGGAATCCTTCGACGTGGAGCCCGGGTGCCTCCAGGTGGTTCGCCGAGGGAGTGGCGATGCCCCGACGGTCGTCGCGTTCGGGCCGATGCTGTCCCGCACCCTGGAGGCCAGCCATGGCCTCGACGTCACGGTCGCCTATACCGCCAGCGTCGTGCCGTTCGACGCCGACGGTCTCGCGTCGATCGTCGGCGACTCCCCGCACGTGATCGCGATCGAGCCGTGGTACGAAGGATCGGTGACCGGGACGCTCGCGGCCGCGCTCTCCCACGTGCCGAGCCGGGTCGAGGCGATCGGTGTCCCCCGACGGTTCCTCCGCTCCTACGGGACCGCTGCCGAGCACGACCGGGACTTAGGGCTCGACGCCGCCGGGATCGCCGAGCGTCTACGGGCGATGCTCGCCGTGTGAGGGCCTTCGAGGTGTTTCCCTAGCGGAGGCGTTCGGCCTCGGCCTGCGCGGCCCGGCGGAACCGCTCGTCGGCCGACGCGAGGTCGCCTCGCTGCTCGGACACCCGGGCCAGCGCCCTCCAGGTCCAGCTCGCGAGCTGGCGTTCCCCGAGCTCCTCGGAGATGCGGATCGCCTGGCGCAGATCTTCCTCGGCTTCGTCGAGCCGCCCGAGCTCGCGCAGGACGATGCCGCGCTCCGCGAGCGCGTCGCCGAGCTCCCACCGGGCGCCCAGCTCGGTGAAGACGACGATGGCGTGCTCGAAGTCGGGCAGCGCGTCCTCGTATTCCCCTTCGTCCTCGTGCAGCCGGGCGTGCTGCACGCGCGCGACCGCCACGCTGAACTGGTCGTCGAGCTCCTCGGCCAGCCGCGCGGCCTCGTCGATCAGCGCCTTGGCTTCCTCGAACGACCCCACGTTCTCGCGGTTGATCGAGAGTGCCGTGAGCGCCCGGACCTCCGCCCATCGGTCCTCGTGCTCACGCGCGATCTCCAGCGCCCGCCGCCAGATCGTCTCGGCCTCGTCGAAGCGGCGGCGCGTCCACGGGATCCACCCGGTGAACAGGAGCGTGCGCACGATGGCCCACGGATCGGCCATCGCCTCGGCGGCAGCGAGGGAGCGCGCGAGCAAGGCCTCGGCGCGCTCGAGGTCGCCGTCGACGTTGTTGGCGATATCCCCCAGGAACCGCAGAGCGTGCGTGAGCGTCCAGTCGTCGTGCAGCTCGGTGCCGAGCTCGACCGCGCGGTCGAGCACCTCGACGGCCGCTGGGTACTCGCCGAGCCAATACCGCGCCTCGCCGAGCCCCGCGAGCACGCGGGCCCCCGGGACCCCGTGGTCGGCGCCGGTGTCCGCGAGCGCCAGCGCCCGAACGTAGTAGTCGGCGGCGCCCCTGTTCTCCATCCGACGACGTGCGCGATCGCCCGCCGCGGCCAACGCCGCCACAGCTCGCTCAGGCACGGTCCGGTCCGCCGGATCGAGGTCGATCGCGGAGAGGGCCGCGCGTTCGAGGTGGTCGGCGGCGAACGTCGGCTCGGTAGCCTCCAAGCGGTCGGCGATCGCGAGGTGCAGCTGGAGCCGAAGCCGCTTCGGCAGGCTCGCGTACGCCACGTCGCGGAGCGTCTCGTGGCGGAAGCGCCACCGCGGCGAGCCTCCACCCGTGTCGGGCACGATCAGCTCGGCGTCGACCAGCCGTTCCATCGCCTCGGGGCTGCATTCGGCCACCAGTCCGGCCTCGTGCACGTCGAACGAATACAGGTACACCGAGAGGCGCCGCGCCAGCTCGCGTTCTTCGGGGGGCAGGCTGTCGAGCCGCGCGGCGATCACGGCCTGCACGGTCGGTGGGAAGGTTCGTGTCGTTCCCGCCGAGCCTCCCCCGCCGCGACCGAGCAGCATCCCGGTGGTCTCGACGATGAAGAAGGGGTTCCCGCCGGCTCGCGCGGCGATCGTGCGGGCCTCCGCCTCGGCGACCTGCGGCCCGCCGGCCTGGCGCGCGAGGGCGACGGCGTCGAGATCGTCGAGCGGCTCGAGATGCAGCAGCACGTGGTTGGCCGCGCGTGATCCCCACCCCGGCCGGGCGTCGAGCAGCTCGGGCCGCGCCGCCGCGATCACGGTGGCCCGCCGGGGGCTCTGGCGCGTGCGTCCGGCCAGCCGCTCCACCAGGTCCCACATCGGGGCGCGCATCGCGTGCACGTCTTCGAACAGGAGCGTGACCGGCACCGCCTCCGCGAGGCCCGCGACCATGGCCAGGAACCCCGACTGGATCTCCTGCACGAAAGCGGATTCCTCACGGCGCTCGGTGGCCAGGCCCAGCGCCAGCCCGAGGCGTTCGACGCCGCGTTCGGCGTCGGCGCCTTCGCTCCAACGGTCCACGAGATCGCGCAGCCGGCGCAGCGACTTCTCGGGGGGCTCGCCGTGCTCGATCCCGGCGGCGTGGCGGATGATCGTGGCCGCCGGGGCGAACGTGGCGCTGCCCGATGCCAGCTGGCTCCGTCCGACCAGGACGTGGCCGTCGTGATCGACCCCGGCCAGGAATTCGTCGGCCAAGCGTGACTTGCCGATCCCCGGCTCGCCGATCAGCGTGACGAGCAGCGGCCGCGACGTCGCCTCGACCCGCGCGTGCGCGTCGCGGAGCAGCGAGAGCTCGTTCGCCCGTCCCACGAACGGGATCGTGCGCCGCGCCGAACGGGGTGTGAGTCCCTCGACCGGGTAGCCAACGAGCGGGTCGGAGAACCCCTTGGCCGCGACCTCCCTCCGGTCGCCGAACGCCACGGCGTGTTCGGTGAGCGCGAACGTCGTCGCCCCCGCCAGCACTTCCCCGGGCTCCGCAGCGCCTTGCAGGCGGGCTGCCGCGTTCACGACCGGCCCCGTCGCGAGCAGCTGACCGGAGGGTCCGACGCCCGTGGCGGCTTCCCCGGTCTCGACGCCCACGCGCACGTCGAGCGGAGGATCCAGGCCCAGCTCGAGCGCGAGCCGCCGGGTGCGACCGCGGATCGCGAGCCCCGCCCGCACCGCGCGGACCGCGTCGTCTTCATGGACCTGCGGCAGTCCGAAGACCGCCATCACCGCGTCGCCGATGAACTTCTCCGGCTGCCCGCGGAGCGCGCGAAGCTCCTCGGTCACGGCGTCGAAGAACCGGCCCATGACCTCGCGCGCACGCTCGGGATCGAGCCGTTGCGCGAGCGCGGTGGACTCCACCAGGTCGGCGAAGAGCACGGTGACGAGCTTGCGCTCCTCGGTGCCGAGCGACGATCCCACGACGGTGCCGCAGTTGGGGCAGAACCGTGCCTCGTCGGGGAGGGCCTCGCCGCACACCGCGCAGGTCATCGGCCCAGCATATGGCGGACCACCGACTCGCCCCACCTCCGCCCGCGACCGGAACGAAACAGCGGCCCGGGCCGCGGGCGGGGTTCACCGATCCGCAGCCCGGGCTCGCGAGCTTCAGGCGCCGGGCGTGTACCGCACGAGCTCGAGATGCTCGTCGCCGCCGGACAGGTCCGACTCCATCACGATCCCGAAGCCGGGCGCGTAGAGCTTCTCCGTGACGACCGCGGCCTCGAGCCGGGTCCACTCCATCGATCGAAGGACGTGTGGGAGCGTCCCGTAGGGAACCGTGACGCTGGTCCCGCGCTGCACGATCCATGCCTGGTCCTCGGCCTGGCCCTTGTAGAACTCCTGGCGATACGCATCGGTCGGCTGGGGGTCGGCCGGCATCGTGATGCCCGCGACCGCGCCGTCGACGCCGGCTTCCCAGGAGCCTTCGGTGCTGATCACCGCGCCGGACGCGTCGTATTCCGCTGTCGCCTCGCCGAAGTACCAGACGTTGCCCTGGTCGTCGGCCGCGTACCAGTCATCGGTCTTCTCGATCACCGAGCCGCGGCTGCGGAGCACGTCCCGGACCACCGTCGTGGTGACGCCCTGGATCACCTTGGTGCGGTCGGTCACCACCGCCCGCTCTACCACGGGCTCGCCATCCTTCACGCCTTTGAGCACGGCCACCGAGCCGGGCACGAGCGGGAAGTAGTCGTTCGCCACCGGGCTGGTGTACGCCGCCGGGTCGGGAACGGCGGGCCGCGGCTGCGCCGTCACGGGGCCGCCGAGCGTGGACAGTGCGAGCGCGATGGTGATCGCGGATCCCGCGGCCACCGCCGTGATGGTCTTGCTGTGTCGTCCTGCCATGGTGCTCCTCCTCCTGTCGGGATGTCGTCAGCCTGCCGGGAGGCGCCTGAACCGGCGCTGAACCATCGCCGGCCGCGCTTCAGGTGACGTTCAGGCGAACGCGAGAAGATGGCGGGTCACGCACAGCGAGGGCGAGGATGCGCGTACTGGTCGTCGAGGATGAACGAGCCCTCGCCGACGGGCTCCGCAAGGGGCTCGAGGCGGAAGGGTTCGCCGCCGACGTGGTGCACGACGGCGGAGAGGGACTCTGGATGGCGCGGGAACACGCCTACGACGCGATCATCCTGGACCTCATGCTGCCGACCATGAACGGCTACCGGGTGTGTGCCGCATTGCGCGAGGAGGGGATCTGGACCCCGATCCTGATGCTCACCGCGAAGGACGGCGAGTACGACGAGGCTGAAGGCCTCGATACCGGGGCCGACGACTACGTCACGAAGCCCTTCTCATACGTGGCGCTGATCGCGCGGCTCCACGCGCTGATCCGTCGCGGCGCGGCCGAGCGCCCCTCCGAGCTCGCGGTCGGCGACCTGCGGTTCGACCCCGCATCGCGTCGGGCGTGGCGGGGTGATCGCGAGGTGGGTTTGACGGCGCGAGAGGCCTCCGTCCTCGAGTTCCTGTTGCGGAGCCCAGGGGTGGTGCTGTCGAAGCTCGACATCTTGGACCACGTGTGGGATTCGGCGTTCGACGGCGATCCGAACATCGTCGAGGTCTACGTGCGTCACCTGAGGAACAAGCTCGACCGGCCGTTCGGGCGGGCCTCGATCGAGACGGTGCGCGGCGCCGGCTACCGGCTCGTGGACGGGGCGTGACGGCGGTGGGCCGGCGGGGATCGGTGCGCGTGCGAACGACCGCCGCCGCGGTGCTGGTGGTGGGCCTCGCGCTGCTCGTGGCCGCCGTGGCGATGGTGCGGTTGATGGACCGTTCCCTGACGTCGAACGTCCGGACCTTGGCCGAGGACCGCGCCGAGGCGATCGTCTCGGAGCTTCGCGCGGGCCGCGGCCCCGACCTCAACGCGGGCCAGGCCGACGACGAGTTCGTCCAGATCGTCGATGCGAGCGGCGCCGTGGTCGACGCGAGCGCGAACGTGCGGGGCCGCGACGCGGTGTCCCCCGGAGCCGCGGTGGCAATGGGGCTCCGCACCGCTCCGTCTTCCGAGTTCCTCGTCGTTGCCTCGGTGGCGTCCCTGCCGGGCGGAGAACGCACGGTGGTCGTGGGCCGGAACCTCGACGACGTGCGCGAGGCCACCGACACAGCCTCCCGGCTGCTCTCGCTGGGCGTGCCGATCCTGCTGCTCGTGGTCGGGGTGGTCACGTGGTGGATCACGGGCAGGGCTCTGCGTCCCGTCGAATCCATGCGCGCCGAGGTCGAGACGATCTCGGCGGGCGACCTCGCCCACCGGATCGAGGAGCCGGCGACGCGCGACGAGATCGCGCGCTTGGCCGCGACCCTCAACACGATGCTGGCGCGCCTCCAGGAGGCCCAGCTCCGGCAGCGACGGTTCGTTTCCGACGCCGCGCACGAATTGCGGTCGCCCGTCGCCGCGATCCGCCAGCATGCCGAGGTCTCGATCGCCCATCCCGGATCGGCGCCCGCCGATGTCCTCGCGAGGGTGGTGCTGGAGGAAGCGCTCCGCCTCCAACGGCTGGCCGACGATCTGCTGTTTCTCGCGCGGCTCGACGAGGGCGCGAAGGCAACGACCGAGCCCGTGGATCTCGACGACCTCGTGCTGGCCGAGGCCGCGCGGCTCCGCTCCGCATCGTCGCTGCGGATCGACACGACGGGTATCGCGGCCGCTCGCGTCGCGGGGCGGGCCGACGAGCTGGCCCGGGTGGTGCGGAACCTGGCCGACAACGCCGCCCGGCACGCACGCGGCACGGTGGCGTTCTCCTTGTCCGACGAGGGTCGCCGCGTGGTGCTCACCGTCGACGACGACGGTCCCGGGGTCCCGCCCGACGCGCGTGATCGTGTGTTCGAACGGTTCGTACGGCTGGACGAGTCACGGGCCCAGGATGACGGAGGGAGCGGGCTCGGACTCGCGATCATCCGCGACGTGACGATCGCCCACGGCGGGACCGTCGAGCTCACGGAGGCGCCGTCGGGCGGCGCACGTGTCCGCCTCGTCCTCCCGGCCGGTTCCCTCGACTAGGTGCCTAGGTCGATCCTCCAGTGGTTGGCTCGGAGCGGCCGCCCCTGGAACTCGATGTCCTTGTCTTCGAGCCGCTCGAACCCGAGCGCGCGGCAGATCGCGTTCGACGGAGCGTTCGTCGCGCCGGGGAAGGCATGCACCACGTCGAACCGGTGTTCGCGCCGAGCCTTGTCCAAGATCGCGCGTGCCGCGTCACGCCCGAGTCCCCGCCCCTGGAACTCGGGCAGCACCATCCAGCCGATCTCGTTGATGCGCTCGCCGTCCTCGTCGTGATCCCAGATGCAGACGTGACCGACCGGTGTGCCGTCCACTTCCACGATGAAGATCCACGCCCCGTGGGTCTCGACATCGGCCACGTCGCGCGCGACCTTGCCGGGGATGCCTTCGCGCGGGAGCGGCCCGCCGAGTTCGGCCATCATCGCGGGGTCGCAGCGCATGCGTTCGTAGAGGGCGACGTCGCCGAGGGTGACGGGCCGCAGACTCAGGAGCCGGTCGCCGCTCGGCGAACCGGTCAACCCTGCCCTCGTTCTTCCTTCAGGCGCTTCACGGCGCTGTCGATCCGTCGGCGTCGGGTCTCGGGCTTCTTGGCAGCCTCGATGCCCTCCACGAACCAGCGCCGCTGGCTGTACGAAAGCCCGTCGAAGAAGCGCTGCGCCTTCGGTTCGGCCCCGAGCGCCGTTGCGAAGTCCGGCGGGACCGTGACCTCCCGCGGGGCGGCGTCGATCTCGAGCTCAACGTCGACCTCGTCCCCGGCGGCGACGCCCGCCGCCTCTCGATGCACGGCCGCGAGCGGGATCATGAACATCCCGGTGTACGGCGCGACCGAGCTTCGGTAGGTGTATCCGGCGATCGTGACGCGCACCTTCGGGCGCTTCCCCGAGCCGAGCGCCTCGACCACGTCGGCCGGCACCTCGATGCCGGTCGCGGTCTTGCCGTTGAGCGTGATCGTTCCTCGGAACCTCATCGCACCTCCCTCCGAAGTATCTGGGCGATGAGCTGACGTGTCGACCGCAGGGATGAAGTCTCCTGACGCCGGCGATGCGTCGCCAGCAGGGCCCCGGACGCGAGGCGAGGGCGGAGGCTCGCGACGTACCGCGTCCTCCGCCCTCGGGCGGCCATCCCTCGCAGATCGGTGGGGCTACGGCGAACCGTGATCGAGCTCGTCGTGGGGATCCATCGACGCGCCCGTCTCGAGCAGCGTCTTGAGGTCGCTGAGGATCCAGCTCCAGCCGCCACCGGCGCCGTACTCCTCCAAACCGCCCGACATCAGGAGCGACAGCTGCGGCTTGCCCTCGAGCTCGTGGGTCAGCGTGAGCTTCGAGACGCCGCCTTTGCCCTCGACGATCTCGTAGGTCAGACGGGTGAAGCCCTCGGCGATCATCGTCTCGTCCATCAGCATGCGCCACGTCTGGACGAGCCTGTGGGGCGGGTCGACCTCGACGATCTCGCCGTCGACGGCCACCTCGGGCGAGCCCGACGCGCGCATCGCATCGCTCGCCATCCCGCGGTAGGTCGCGCCCACCTCGGGGCCCGGATCCCACACGGCTCGTCCGCCGTAGCCGTACCGCTCGGTCCACTCGGGCTTGGTGATCGCGCCCCAGATCGCCTGGGGCGTCGCCCGGATGTAGACGCGATAGACCTGGGTCGTGGTGCTCGTATCGGTCATGCTCATGCCATCTCCCCCTCCAGCTCGTGCTTCAGCTCGGCGAGCGCCGACACCCGGCGCTCCGTGTACTTGTCGATCCAGCGGTCGTGGAGCAACCGGATCGGCACCGGGTTGAGGAAGTGCAGCTTTTCCCGTCCCGCGCGTCGCGTGACCACGAGGCCCGCGTCCTCGAGCACCCGCAGATGCTTCATGACCCCGAACCGCGTCATCTCCAGCTCGGACTCGTGCTCGGTCAGCGTGCGACCGTCACGCGTGAAGAGCCGGTCGAGCAGGTAGCGGCGCGTGGGATCCGCGAGCGCCTTGAACACACGGTCGTCGTCGGTGGTCACGGGTCCGAAAATAGGTGACTAAACAGTCACATGTCAAGTGGATGCAGATCGGCGAGGGGATCGCGGAATGTGACGTCGGGCGCTCGTCGTTGAGGCGGCATACAAGAAAAGGAGCGCCAACGATGCCTGCGATCACGGTCGACGACGCCACCGCCCATCCGCGTGTCCCCGGAACGGGCGACGCCGCCCAGCGTCCTGTCCGTTCCGTCACTACCGCGCCCGCCGGCGTGGAGGGCGAAGGGTTCCCCGTGCGGCGTGCGTTCGCCGGGGTCGATCTGGCCGACCTCGACCCGTTCATCCACATGGATCAGATGGGCGAGGTCGAGTACGCGCCGGGCGAGCCGAAGGGCACGCCGTGGCATCCGCACCGCGGGTTCGAAACCGTCACCTACATGATCGACGGCACCTTCGAGCATCAGGATTCGAACGGCGGTGGCGGCGTGATCACGAACGGCGACACCCAGTGGATGACGGCCGGCGCCGGCATCCTCCACATCGAGAAGCCGCCGGAGCAGCTCGTGATGAGCGGCGGCCTGTTCCATGGCTCGCAGCTCTGGGTGAACCTGCCGAAGGCACAGAAGTGGGCGCCGCCGCGCTACCAGGACCTGCGTGCGAACGAGGTTGGCTTGCTCGCATCGGCCGACGCCGGCGCGCTCGTGCGGGTGATCGCCGGCGACCTCGCCGGGTACCGGGGTCCCGGCGACACCTACACGCCGATCACCTACGCGCACGCGACGCTCGCCCCCGGGGCGCAGCTCGACCTCCCCTGGAACCCGGCCTTCAACGCGCTCGCCTACGTGCTCGCCGGGCGTGGCACCGTCGGCGCCGAGCGTCGGCCCGTGGAGATGGGCCAGCTCGCGGTCTTCGGACCCGGCGACGCGCTGCGGATCGAAGCCTCGGCCACCCAGGAGAGCCGGTCGCCGTCGCTGGACGTCCTGCTGCTCGGCGGCCGCCCGATCGGCGAGCCGGTCGCGTGGTACGGGCCGTTCGTGATGAACACCCGCGCCGAGCTGATCGAGGCGTTCGAGGATTACCAGGCGGGCAAGCTCGGCTCGATCCCAGCCGCCCACCGCACGCCCGACGAGATCGTCGAGACCGACGGCTCGCGGGCCGGCGACTGAGGCATCAGGCGCGGTCGCGCCACGCCTGCATCCGCCGAGCGGACGCCACGTTCCCTTTGCGCTCGTACATCGTGAGCGCGTCCGCGAACGCGGCCTCGGCGTCCTCCCGGCGTCCGGCGCCCCACAGGATCTGGCCTCGGTACCTGACGGTGTCCGCGTGGAAGGTCAGGTAGTCGGTCTCCCGCACCAGCGCGAGCGCCGCGTCGATGGCGCGGAGCGCCTCGTCGTGGTCGCCGCGGGCGGAAGCCACGAGACCGCTGGCCCAGCCGATCGGAACGATCGCCCCGAAGTCGTCCGCAGAGGCCATCGCGCGCGCCTCCACGATCAACGGGTCCGACTCCTCGATCCGCCCGACCTCGGCCAGGAAGGTCGCGAGCAGCGACGTCATCGTCGAGTTGAAGCCCGTCTCGCCTTGGCGATCGAAGAACGCCTTGGCATCGCGCATCTGTGCCTCCGCCGCGGCCTCACGGCCGAGCCTCCAAAGGCTCTCCGCCCGGCTTTGGTTCTGGATGAAGCTCTCCTGCGGGTTCCCGAGTTCGGCCCAACCACGATCGACGCGTTCGTACGCCACGTCGTACCCATCAGCGTCGCCGGCCATCGCGAGGAGGCTGCCCATGAGGGCGTCACAGCGGATGCGGCCTTGGACGCTGTCCCCAGTGACCTCCTTCATACGTTCCACCAGGTCGAAGGCCTCGTTGACCGGCGTCGATCCGAAGTAGGCCTCCGTCAAGAACCCGGACGAGACCAGACTGAGGTAGAGGACCTTGAGCTGGCCGACCCGCGGCAGCAGGCGTTCAGAGATCGCGAGCGCCTCAGCGCATCGACCGCGCCAGAATGCGAAGGTCGACACGCCGAGCAGCGCCGTGGTGAGCGCGTCCTGGTCGCCGAGCGCCTCGGCGTCGGCGAGGAGCGCGAGGCACCGTTCATGACCGGCGACGATCCCGTGCTCGGGCTCCATCTGCGAGACGGAGACGAGAGAGAACACCTCCGCGCGGATCCTCAGAGCGGGCGCCTCGAGCGCTTCAGGCGATCCGAGGAACCCGTCCAGCACCTCCATCGCTCGGGCGTAGTCACCGCGCGACTCCAGGATCTCGCCCAGGTCGACGATCGCGGTGGCTCGCGCGATGCCCTCCGCGAGGTCGATCGCCCGCTCGAGCAGGTGAGCGGCGCCCGGCAGGTCGCCTCGCTCCGTTGCGCGCTCCGCGGACGCATGCAGCGCCCGCGCTGCTTCTCGCGCGAGCGCCCGGGCCCGGTCGTCCGCGGGACCGAGTTCGCTTCGATAGCGGAAGGCCTGTTCGAGGTGATGACCGACGATCTCCTGGTACTCGCCGACCTGGTCCCCCGCGACCTCCGTGAGCCAGCGTGCGAAGCCCTCGTGGAGATGAGCGCGTTGCTCCTTCGGCATGGCTTGGTAGGCCGCGTCGCGGATCAGCAGGTGACGGAACCTGAAGGCGTCCTCGCCGGCGAACTCGGCCCGGTCGGGACGTATCAGTTCTTTGCGTGCGAGGGCGAGCAGGCGAGGCCGAACCTGCCCGCGGAGACCTTCGGCCATCAGCGAGGTCACGGCTCCGGTATGGAAGACCTTGCCCTCGACGGCGCCACGTTCGATCACGGCTCGTTCCTCGGCGTCGAGCCGGTCGAGCCGCGCCGCGAGCAGCAGCTGGATCGTCGGCGGTACGGTGAGGTCGGCGAGGTCGTCGACCGCCCGCCAGGCTCCGCCCTCGAACCGGAGCAGCCCGTCGTCGATCAGCATGCCGACCATCTCCTCGACGAACAACGGGTTGCCCTCGGCGGCCGCGAGGATCCGTTTCCGGGCGGTGCCCGGGAGATCGGCGTCCCCGAGGAGGTTGTCGAGCAGCGCGCCCGCTTCGTCGCCAGCGAGGGGCTCGAGGAGGATCGAGGTCGCATTCATCTTGCCGCCGCCCCACTCGGGGCGAAGCTCGAGCAGCTCGGGCCGCGCGACGCAAACGAGCAACAGCTCGGCATCGCGCGACCAGTCGACGAGGTGGTCGATGAGGTCGAGCAGGAGCGGCTCCGCCAAGTGGATGTCGTCGAACAGAACGACGAGCGGCCGATCTCTCGCCAGGCGCTCGAGGAGCTTGCGCACCCCCCACTGCGCGTCGTCGGCGGCGGTCGGGTCGGCCCATCCGAACAGTCCCCCGACCAGTCGGGCGACCCGGTCGCCCTCCTCCGCCTCGGCGAGCAGGGCGGCAAGCTTGGATCTCGAGACATCGGCGTCATCCGTCTCGGCGATCCCCGCGGCCTGGCGCACGATCTCGCCGAGCGGGTAGTAGGTGATGCCCTCGCCGTACGAGAGGCATCGACCCCGCAGGACCGTGGCGTTGGCGTCGGCCAGGAACTCGCGCACGAGCCGCGACTTGCCGACCCCCGCGGGGCCGAGCAGCGTGAACAGATGTGAGGTGCGCTCGTCACGGGTGCGCTCCAGTCCACGGCGGAAGAGCTCCAGCTCCCTGGAGCGCCCGACCATCGGCGAGTCGAGGTTCCGCACATGCCCGGCGGTATCGATCAGGACCTCCCGCAGACGGAGGGCCGGCACGCGCTCGGATTTCCCTTTCAGCTCGAGCGGCTCGACCGGCTCGACCTCTACCGCGTCTTTCACCAGGCGGTAGGTACTCTCGCCCAGGAGTACCTCCCCCGAGCCCGCCGCCTGCTCGAGCCGTGCGGCGACGTTCACCGTGTCGCCCGTGACGAGCCGCTGGCCGAAGGCAGGGTCGCCCGCGACGACTTCGCCGGTGTTCACGCCGATCCGGATCGCGATCCGCACGTCGTGGTCGCGCTCGAGCTCGTCGTTCAGACCCTCGAGGGCGGCCTGCATCCCGAAGGCGGCTCGTACGGCGCGGAGCGGATCGTCCTCGTGTAGCCGCGGGATCCCGAAGACCGCCATCACCGCGTCACCGATGTACTTCTCGACCGTGCCACCGTGTCGCTCGATCACCGCGGCCATCGCGTCGAAGTACCGGGCCTGCACCCGGCGGAGCGCCTCCGGGTCGAGCCTTTCTCCGATCGCCGTGGAGCCCGCCATGTCGGCGAAGACGATCGTCACGACCTTGCGAACCTCGGTGACGGGCTCGGCAGGCGCGGTCAGCGACGTCGCGCAGTTCAGACAGAACTTCGCGCGTTCCGGGTTCTCTTCGCTGCAGTTCGGGCAGATCACAAGGGCACTATGACGTGTCGGCCGGCCGTCGTGGCTCGAATCGGGCCTGAGATTCAGCGGTGCTTCAGGTGCCGGGTCGCACCATGCCTTCGGTACGCCGTTGCCGACCGAAGGAGGGCGCCATGCGTGTCGCACGATCTCGAACGACCGACCCCGCAGGACCGATCCGGCGCAGGACCTACACCCGCGCCCTCTCCGCCTCGGTGGCGTTCGCGCTCCTCGTCGCGACCCTGGGAGGGAGCGCGTCGGGCGCGTCGTCGGCATCGTCGCCGGCCTACGGCCTCGCGTGTGACGCGAGCGCCGCGACCTCGATCCCGCAACCGACCCAGGCCGAGCTCGACGCGGGAGGGCTCGGCGATCTCCAGCTCGCCCCGGACTCCGCCCGTCGCGACCTGGTCACCGCGCCGTTCTCGAACCCGACCTCCATCACGAACCCGCTGTTCCCGATCAGTGATCTGCACTCGGCGGTCCTCAACGGACACGTCGACGGGAAGGTCTTCCACACCGAGACCACGCTCCTGCCCTGGACCAGGATCGTCGAGTGGACGCCCGGCCAGTGCGTGCGCGTCCTGGTCTCTCAGTACATGGCGTTCCTCGACGGCCGCCTGCAGGAGACGGCGATCGATCTGTACGCGCAGGCCGACGACGGGTCGGTGTGGTACCTGGGCGAGAGCGTCTACGACTACGCCACCGATGGTCTCGTCATCACCACCGAGGGGACCTGGCAGGCGGGGATCGACGGCCCTCCGGCGATGATCATGGCCTCCGACCCGCAGGTGGGCAACGTGAACCGTGCCGAGAACATCCCGGGGAACTCGTTCGAGGAAGTGCTGGTGACCGACATCGGCCAGACGTTCGACGGGCCTTCGGGTCCGGTCTCGGGCGGGATCGTCGCCAGGGAGACGCACCAAGATGCCGCCCCCAGCGACAAGCTGTTCGCCCCCGGCTACGGCGAGTTCCGCTCGACCGATGGCCCCGACGTCGAGGCGATGGCCCTGGCCGCGCCGACCGACTCACTGCCGGGTGGCGTGCCCGCCGAACTGACGACGATCTCGGATGGTGCGGATCGAATCTTCGGCTCACCGCTGGCGAACCCGACGCAGTGGCAGCGCGCCGAGACCACGGCGCAGGCCATGCTCGACGCCTGGGTGGCATTCCGGTCCGGCGACGTCCCGCCTCGCCTGGTCAAGCCCACGCGGCTCGCATTGCATGGCCTCATCACGCAGATCGCGTCACGGAACCGGCCCGAGACCCACCGCGCGTCGATCGATGCCGCGTACGCGAGCAACGATCTGCAGCTCCGTCACCGGCCGGTCACCGAGATCGATACCGCGCGGTTCGAGCTGTGGACACGCCGAGCGTTCGTCGATGCCACCGAGGGTTCGCTCGGCGGCGTCCGAAGCGACGTCGTCACGCTCGATTGGATCCGCGATCGGATCGCGCACACGCTCGACGCGGTCACGCGGATCCGGCTCGACTCGCTGGTGGGCGACATCGGATCGGCGGTCCTTGACGGCGACCCGGCAGCCGCCGCCACGGCGGCCCAGGACCTGCGGACGCTGATGAGCGGGCTCGTCTGAGCGTTGGATCCCGGCCGCTCGCCTCACATCTGAGGTGGGCGGCCGGGATCCATCCGTCCTTTCGACGGGTCGGGTGATCTAGCGGGCGGGGTGCCGCGAAGTACACGCGAACGAGCCCGCACCGCAGGAGGCGAACGGCGCATCGCGCCACCGACCTCCTCGGGCGGGAATCCAGCCGCCCGCACCCCCTGAGGAGCCCAACCCTTGCATGCCCGCAGAACGACCTTGACCGCGCTCGCGCTCGCCGCGACGCTAGCTATCGCCGCCTGTTCGTCCGATCGTGCAGACGTCCCTTCCGAGGCCACGCCTTCGAGCTCGGCGGGGGCGAACGCGGTCTCGATCGCCTCGTTCGCGTTCACGCCGCACGAGCTCGAGATCCCCGTGGGAAGCGAGCTGGTCTGGTCGAACGAGGACGCGATCACTCACACGGTCACCTCGGGAGTTCCCAGCGACCTCGGAGTGCCGGGGGTATCCGACCCGCAGGCCGCACAGCCCGACGGCCGGTTCGACGAAGAGCTCGATGGTGCCGGAACCACCGCCTCGGTCACGTTCGATGAGGCCGGCACCTTTACCTACTACTGCGACATCCATCCAGGGATGAGCGGAGTGATCCATGTCACCTAACCGCCCGCACGACCACGACAAGGAGGACCACCGAATGCGCACACGACGTACCGGCAAGATCGTCGCCGGCGTGCTCGCCGTCGGGCTCTTCGCCGCTGCCTGCTCATCGAGCACGGACAGCAGCACGAGCACCGGCGCGAGCAGCCAGTCGACCGCACCCCAGGCCGTCGGTCTGAACGAAGGCGCCCCGGCGCTCGTGCAGACCCTGACCGACCAGCTCGACAGCCACGTGTACCTCGCGGCGATCGCCATCTCGACCGGTCTGTCGGCCGGGCTGGACTCGCCCGAGTTCACGGCGGCCGCCACCACGCTCGACACCAACTCCCAGGACCTGGCCGCCTCGATCGCCTCTGTCTACGGGGCCGACGCCGGTGACCAGTTCCTCGCGCTGTGGCGCAAGCACATCGGCTTCTTCGTCGACTACACCGCCGCCAAGGCGGGTGGCGACAAGAAGGCCGCCGACAAGGCCCTGAGCGCCCTGGACAACTACCGCCAGGACTTCGGTGCCTTCATCGACGCGGCGACCGGTGGCAAGCTTCCCGCCGACGCGGTGGCCGAGTCCCTGCAGTTGCACGTGAACAGCCTCGTGACCGCGATCGACGCGGCCGTGGCCGGAGACCCCGCGGTCTTCGACCTGATCTACGAGGCCGCCACGATGCACATGCCCGAGACCGCCTCGGCCCTGGCCGGCGGCATCTCGGCGCAGATGCC
>JANLXF010000093.1:0-3108 GCA_031364965.1 Actinomycetes bacterium
AGTCCCCCGCACTTCCACGCCAGCGTCGCCCGCTGGCGCTCCAGAGAGCCGAGGAGCGTGGCGGTCTCGTCACCGGCGACAGGAGGCTCCGCGCGAACGTGCTCGTCGAGGTCAGTCATGGGCGATGAGTCTAACGACCGCACGCCGAAAGAGGATCTTCACAGTTCCTTGAAGAAGACCGTCACCGGGAGCGGCGTGCAGCCGAGACGCTCGTAGAGGGCCCTGGCGGGGGCATGGAAGGCGTCGCCGCCGGACCCGATCGTGACGACCTCGACACCCCGTTCCTTCATGTCGGAGAACGCCAGCTCGCACAACCCGGTCCCGATGCCCTGACCTCGATGCGCGACGGAGACGGCGAGGATGTAGATCTCACCGTGACGGCGCTCGGGATCGACGTTCCAGGCGACATACGCGACGATCGAGCCGCCGAGTTCCGCCACTGCCACGTACTTGTGGTTCGGCGGGTCGTGGAGGGTGGGCACGTCTGTGCGGTAGTCCTCACGCCAATCGCCGTGCTGGTGAGCGAAGACGGCCTCCCCGACCAGCGGCCGGAACGAATCCTCGTAGAACGGCCCGAAGGTTTCGATCGTGAGGTCGATGAGGCGTGTGAGATCCTGCAGAACGAACGGACGAAGCTGCATGAGAGTGCCTTTCGCTGATGAGGGGACGACCGCGCCGATGGCGCGATCGACGTGGGCTGGTTCCGTGGCTCGAGGACGAGCCGGTCCCTCGGCTAGCGGGTACGCCGCGCGGCGAAGCACTCCATGAGCGGCATCCTAGCGAGTAGGTGTTGGACAGGAGGGGGTCGGCGCGCGCGTCGACGAGCGAAGCGAACGCGGAAGTTCAGGCGCCCGTCCTCTCCCCAGTCTTGTCCGCGAGCAGCGCGCGCCGACTCCCGACCACCCCGCCGACCCCTTATACGCAGAAGGCCGGGGACGAACCCCGGCCTTCCGACGTACTGCGCTATGTCAGACGATCAGCCCTCGGCGACGACCTCCACCGTGATCACCGGCTCCACGTCCTGGAACAGATGGACGCGAACCTCGTGCGTGCCGATCGAGCGGATCGGCTCGTCGAGGCGGATGTCCTTCTTCTCGATGGGGACCTCGGCCGAGGCTGCGACCGCCGTGGCGATCTGGTCGGCCGTGACCGAGCCGAAGAGCTTGCCCTCTTCGCCGGCTCGCGCCGCGATCGTGACCGAACCCGACGAGATGAGCTTGGCAGCGATGGCCTCGTACTCGCCCTTCTGCTTGGACTGGCGCGAGACGTGCGCTCGCGCCAGCGACTCGGCGTGCTTGACCATCCCCTTCTCGGCCTTCACCGCCAGGCCCCGAGGGACCAGGAAGTTGCGCGCGTAGCCGTCGGCGACCTCGACGATGTCACCGGGGACACCGAGCTTGTCGACGGGCTTTTGGAGGATGATCTTCATCGCGACGAGTACGGGAGCATGGCCATCTCGCGTGCGTTCTTGACGGCGGTGGCCACGTCCCGCTGATGCTGGACGCAGTTGCCCGTCACGCGCCGGGCGCGGAGCTTCCCGCGTTCCGACGTGAACTTGCGCAGCGTGACCGTGTCCTTGTAGTCGATGTAGACGGTCCGCTCCTTGCAGAAGATGCAGAACTTGCGTTTGCCCTTCTTCTGCCAGGCCTTCTCGTCCTTTTCCTTGCGGGGGCGCTTGGCGCCTTCCCTGGACTTGTTGCTTCTACCCGCCATCCAGTGGTGTCTCCTCGCTCGTGGCGCCGCCGACCGGCGCAGCGACCTTCTCGCCCCAGTCGCCCGAGCTGGAACCGCCGCTCGAACTGGAGGACCGCGAGGTCTTCTGCACGGTGGTCGTCGCCCACTTCAGGCTCGGGCCGACGTCGTCGGCCTCGATCTCGACGACGGTTCGCTTCTCGCCCTCCTGGTTCTCCCAGGAGCGCTGCTTGAGCCGCCCGGTCACGACGACGCGGGTGCCCCGCGTGAGCGACTCGGCCGCGTTCTCGGCGAGCGCGCGCCAGACGTTGACCTTGAAGAACGACGTGTCGCCGTCGGTCCAGTTGCCCGCCGCGTCGCGGATCCGTGTGCTGTGTGCGACCGTGAAGTTCGCCACCGCGGCCCCGTTCGCCGTGTAGCGCAGCTCCGGGTCGTCGGTGATGTTGCCCACGATCGTGATCTGGTTGTCGCTCGACATCTGTGCGTCACCTCTCTGCGGTGCGCACCCCGGAGGTCACTCCGAGGCGGGGGAAGAAGCCAACAGCTTCTGGGGGAGGAGCAGGACCTTGTGCCGGATGACCTCGTCGGCCAGGTTCAGCGTCCGCTCCAGTTCGGTCTGGGTCTCGGGCTCGCCCGTGAATCGCGCCACCACGTAGTACCCCTCGTGCTGGTGATCGATCTCGTAGGCGAACCTGCGCCGGCCCCACCGGTCGATGTTCCCGACCTCTCCACCCGTGGTGCTGACCACCTTGGTGATCCGGTCTACCGCGGTGCCGACCGTCGATTCGTCGGCCTCCGCGGGCAGGATGAGCATGATCTCGTAGTCCCTCAAACGTCACCTCCTCTGGTCTGGACGGCCCCCTCAGCGAGAGGGAGCAGAAGGATGAGGGTCGCCCAGGAGTGTACGGGAACGGCGCGAACGCTAGCAGCGGGCGGTGACACGCCCCGACGAAGGGCGGTTTCGCGCTAGGCGGCGGACATCGCGCCCATCGACTCGCCCGCGTACCGGTACCGACCGTCGCGCAGGACGTAGCGGACGGTCGGCGTCGGAATCCGACCCGGCGGCCCGTCGATCGGCACGTCGAGCACCGCGGGGGTGCCGTCGAACAGCGGGTAGCAGCGCCCGTCGAAGGGGCCGCCCTCGAGCTGGCCGAAGCGGGCATCGCCCAGCGTGATCACGTCGGCCCAGGGAGTGGTGGTCTCGTTCATCTCGTCACCTCGCGCTCGTCGATGGGGCAACCGTACCCAGGGGGTCTGACACGTATCCTCGAACACATGTTCGATGCGGAGGGGTCCGTGGATCTGTCCCGGATGGAACTTCCGGGGGCGTCCCGACGGTTACAATCCCGCGACGAACCCAGGCCGTGCACTTGTCAGGAGGCGCGAGCGATGACGGTCCGCATCAACGACCTTGCG
>JANLXF010000101.1:0-1558 GCA_031364965.1 Actinomycetes bacterium
TGCCAAGGAGTCCGATCTTGCCGACCTTGCGCTGGACCTCCTGGATGATTTCCACATGGTTGATGACCTGGTCCTCGAACTGCGCCTGTGGCGAGAGGTTGAAGAACAGGTCGTGGCCCGAGCCGGCGGCGGCCTCGGCCGCAGCACGCGCGGGCAGCAGTGTGTTGAGAATGTGATCGACCTTGACCTGAACGTCGTTTTTTTGGCCCCAGTTCTTCGCCCACGTGTCGTCGAACCACTTGTCGTAGGCCGGAACGAAGTGCGCCCACTGAATGATCGACAGGTCGCCCTTGAGCCAGCGGCCCTTGAAGCGAAGCGGCCCGTAGAACGCCTGCCCGAAGCCCGAGCCCGCCACGCCGATCGTGATGCCCGCAGCGCCGGCACGGCGGATCAGTTCGCGACGGTCATACCTCCCTTCGCGTCGACTCGGATCGTCTGAGCTTGCCATTGACCCTCCTTTCCTTCGCCTATCGGAAGGCTCCCCCGGTGAAGCCTGCGATGAAGCGGTCGAGGAACGTGTTGTAGAGGAGCGCGAGCGGAATGCTCGGTATGAGCGAGGCGACCATGATCGCTCCCCATTGCGGCAAGTCGCCGCGGATCAGGTCGGTGTAGACGCCGGTCGACAACGTCCGGCTACTCGAGCTGGGGATGAACGTGAACGCGTACACGAACTCGTTCACGACGAGTGAGAACGAGAAGATCACCACGGTCAGGATGCCCGGAACCGAGATCGGGAAAACAATGCGGATCAGCGTCCCAAGCCGTGAAGCACCGTCGATCAGAGCGGCGTCCTCGAGCTCCCGTGGAATGGTCTTGAAGAACCCCATCAAAAGCCACGTCGCGAACGGCACGGTGAACGAGGGATACACCAGGACAAGCGACCAGATCGAGCCACGTAAGTGGAAATGTAAGAGGTGGCTGGTCTGCCGGTCGAGCTGGGTGATCACCGAGAACAGCGGCAGGAACAGCAGCGTGGGCGGCACGAGGTACGTCAAGAAGATGCCGACGCCGACGCTCTGGCCGACCTTCCCTGAAAGCCGCGCGAGCGCGTAGCCCGCCGGGACCGCGAGCACCAGGGTGATGAGCACGACGACGATGCCGATGATCGCCGTGTTCCGCAGCCACGTCGTGTACTGCGTCTCGTTGAAGAGGAAACGCGCGTTGGAGAGCGTCGGCCCCTTGTGGAACCAGTACGGCGAATGGCTGAGGTCGTAGAAGTCGCGCTGCCGCTTGAACGCCGTGATCACCATTACGTAGAACGGAAAGGCGAGCACGATCGCGAACGGCCCGACGATCAGGTACGAGAGCCCCTTCTCGCGGAATCCCCTCAGCACCGCATCCATTTGCTACGTCACCTCGGTGCGGCGCGCGAAGATCAGCATGCCGATCGCCACGACGGCCAGCACGGGTAAGAGGAACAGAGAGATCGCCGCCCCTGCGCCGAGCGAGCCTGTCTCGATTCCGGTCTTGTACGCCCAGGTCGTGACCATCTCCGTCGAGTTGGACGGCGGCGGGCCCCCGTTCGTGAGGATGTAGACGACGGCCATGTCAGTCGCGG
>JANLXF010000119.1:0-13410 GCA_031364965.1 Actinomycetes bacterium
TCCACCTGGGCATCACCGATCACGCCGTAGACGTTCCCGTCATAGGGATTCACCCGTTGGGCATGCCGTCCGTACCGCAGAGCAGCGTCGAAGTCGTGGCGAGCCGCTGCGAGCGCGGCCAATCCCACCAAGGCTCCCTCGTTGTCCTGCGGATGCGCGGCGAGGGACTTCTCGAGGATCCCCTGGGCCTTCGCGTAGTAGCTCGGATCGGCGGTGACGCGCGCCTGCTGGACGTAGGCGAGACCGAGTGACGACATCGACTGCCAGTCTTCCGGGAAGGTCTGGATGCGAGCCTGCAGGGCGGCGATGGAGTCCGCGAGCGTGCCGCTCGCCGAGATCACGGGGGTCGAGCGGTCGCGTGTCGCGACGACCGAGGTGGCTTGGATGCGCTGCGCCCGAAAGGCTCCCAGCGCCCCGACACCGAAGAGGGCGACCGCCAAGATCAGGCTCGCCGCGAGCTTCAGGGTCCGGTTCATGGTCGTGGCTCCTCGAGGGAGGGAGGGGCCGGCCCCCACGGGGGCCGGCCCCGTCCGCTCAGTGAGGGCTCGTGTCCGAGCCCGAGTGCGGGGTGGCGACGTAAGGGAACACGTCGCCGAAGGGCTTGTCATTGGCGTTCACGCCATCACCGATGGTGTCGGCGAGTGCCTGGTGATCGGGCAGGAGCGCCCCGAGGATCACGCGCAGCGCCTCGTCAACGACATCGTCCGACAGACGACGGCCGTTCGGGTACCCGGCCACGTCACCTCCGACGGCGCCCAGCCTCGAGCACGACGAGTAGCACGGCGGGATGTCCATGTTCAAGCGGAGCATCTCCGATGCCGTGACGTTCGTCGGCTGGTTGAGGCCCGGCAGGCCCGTGAGGAAGACCTGGATCAGGTCCTTCCGCTGGATGCCAGGCTTGCTTGCGTTCGAGTCCGGGATCTCGGTGCCGTACACCGCGTTCAGAAGGTGCGGCAGCTCGGGGTCTTGGACCTTGGGCAGGTATGCAGCGTCACCGGTCGGCTTCGACCCGTTGAAGTAGTCCTTGAATGCCAGCGGAACGACCACCTCGTTGACGAGGGGGTTGCCCAGGCGCGAGACCTGGACGTTCTTGCCGCTGAAGGACTGGGTCCCGTCGACGTTCTGGACGCTCATGCTGGGACGTGAAGCCGTGTTCCAGATGCCGATCACGCCGTCCTTCGGACCGCGCAGCTGGCCCTTCGGGATCTGCAGCGCGAACGTGTTGACGTTGAACCCGGCGAGCGTGTCGTCACCCGTCTCCGAGAGGTCGGCCCCATAGAGGAGGTCGAACACGCGGAGGTCGAGGAAGAACGCATCGTCGGACTGACCGACCCAGCTGTAGGCAGGCGCCTTACCGAACTCGTCGACACCCGCGTTGAAGAGGGTGTTGTAGTTCGGCATCGACGCGTCGCCCACACGGCTCGGCACGACCTTCTCGTTCTCCAGCAGCGTCTTCTTCGAGCCGTTCTGGATCCGGTAGAGGTCGTACGTCTGGAAGATGTTCAGGTCGGCGTCATTCAGCGACGTGACCTGGCCCGTGTTGTACAGGAACGTGTCGCCGCTGCGGTAGTGCGTCTTGAACCTCCAGCGGTACACGATGTCGGCTTTGGCATCGCCGTTGTTGTCGATGTTGATGTCGTAGTTCGTGTGCTCGGCCCACAGATAGAAGTTCGGGCCACCGGCCGGCTCCTCGAAGGGGATCCAGGAGCTGACGAAGGTGACCGTACTGGCGCGGTCCGGGCTCACGAACGCGTACAGGTCCGTGTTGTCGATCTGTGGGTCCGCCGCAGTGAGCGGCGCCTCGCGGTGGCTCGACGCGTTGGAGGCGACGGGTCCGAGGCTCGTGATGAGCCCGGCACCGACCGCCAACGACGTCACGCCCGCGAGCACCGCGTTGCGGATGCGTGAACGGGACAAGGGGTACTCCTCTCGTGATGCGATGGATGACATCGCCGGCCCCCGCGCCGCCGATCCCGCGGGATGGTCCCTCGGGTCGCGCTCGATGCCCCCTTCCCTCACGGAACCGAGGCCGGTGTCGGATGTGCTTCGCACGGCCTGGGCCGCCGGATCACCGATCGGAACGGTTCCCGGCCCGGGACCGGGGTTATGAGGAGCGAACGGGAGCCTCGACCCCCGTGGTCGCGAGCGCCGGCCGAGAGGCGCGGAGGAACCCGAGGAACATCACCGAGATCCCGGCGCAGAGCGAGATCGAGAACCCCGCCAGGTTGCCCAGAGCGGCGAACGCGGAGCCGAACCCCGCGATCAAGGTGGCGCCGCCCGCGATCAGCAGCGTGCCGAGGAAGCGGTCGCGGAGCTCGGGGCGCCCCCGCATCCGCCAGGCCGACCAGAGCGCGCCACCGAGCAGCACCAGATAGGACGGGATCGAGATCAACTGCGGCAGCCGGTGCGCCGCCGATCCATCGCCGAACACGTGCTTGCCCGAGGGAAGCCGCGCCGCGAGAGCCGCCCCGTCGAGCGACGCACTCCCGAGCACCGAGAGCGCGTAGGCGGTCACGAGGATCAGCACGAGGTACAGCCCGAGGTGCACCGAGCCGCGCTTGAGCAGGAGCTGCAGTTCACCCACCGCCAGGAACGGGACGTTCAGCACCGCGCCGAAGGCCCAGTAGGCCTCGAACGCCAGCTCGCTCCAGCCTCGCAGGGCGCCGATCACGACCGCCAGGGACGCCACCCCGTACATCAGGAGCGCGATCGCCCACACCAATTGGTAGCCCTGCCGTCGGGCGGCGAACCGGCGCGCCAGGGACCCCGCGAAAACGAACGCCACGACGGCCGCCACCAGCGGGAACACCCACATGGCCCACAGCATACGGGCACCTTCACCGTCGCCGGAACGCGCGTCGCCCGTACCATGGGCTGCATGGGAACCCCGCCCCTGCTGTTCTCGTCGGCCGCGTTCTTCGCGCGACCGCTCGCCGAGACGTTCCGCATCGTGGCCGAGACCGGCTATAGGGGCGTCGAGGTCATGGTGACGAAAGACCCGGCGAGCCAGGACCCGGCCCAGATGCGCGCGCTCGCGAAGGAGCACGGCCTCATGATCGGCGCGATCCACGCCCCGTCCCTGCTGCTCACCCGGAAGGTCTGGGGCACCGACCCGGTCGGCAAGATCCACCGGGCGATCGAGGTGGCCGAAGAAGCCGAGATCCCGATCGTCGTGATGCACCCTCCGTATCGGTGGCAGCTCGGCTACCGCCGCTGGCTCACCGAGCGCCTGCCGACCCTGTCGGATCGCACCGGCGTAACCGTGGCGCTCGAGAACATGTTCCCCGTGCGGATGGGTGAGCGGGGCGTCACGTTCCACTCGAACCAGGATCTCGACGAGCTCGACGGACTGCCGAACCTGGTGCTCGACACGAGCCACGCGGCCGTCGCGGAGCACGACCTCGTGGATGTCCGGCGCCGGTTCGGCGAGCGGATGCGCCACGTGCACCTTTCGGACAACGCGGGCAAGGGATGGGACTCCCACCTGCCGCCGGGCGACGGTGTGCTCGACCTCGGGCGCTTCCTGGACGAGCTCGCGGGTGACGGCTACGAGGGCTCGATCTCGCTCGAGGTGGACCTGCGGCGTTACCTGACCGACGACGCGAAGCTTCGTTCGATCATGGTCGGGATGCGCGACGATGTCGAACGCCGTCTGACGGTCGGGTAGACCTCCGCGAAGGCCCCGGAACGCCTGCTAGCCTCGGGAGGTGCGCCGGCCGACCTTCATCATGATCATCGTGCTGTTCGTCGTGATCGCGACGGCCGCGCTCGCACAGATCGTCATCGCGTCCGGCGATACCCCGAGCTTGGTCGGGCCATCGAGCCCGGGCGCCCTCCCCTCGTCGTCGGAGAGCCCGTGACCCCGCACCCGGCGATCATCCAGGGTGGCATGGGCGTGGCCGTCTCCGGCTGGCAGCTCGCGAGCGCGGTCTCGCGCACGGGTCAGCTCGGCGTGGTCTCCGGCACCGCGATCGACATGGTCCTGGCCCGTCGGCTGCAGATGGGCGACCCAGGCGGTGACGTCCGCCGTGCCATGGCGGCGTTCCCCGAGCGCGAGGTCGCCGAACGGATCCTCGCCCAGTACTTCGTCGAGGGCGGCATCGACGACGGACGCGCGTTCAAGGCGATCCCGATGTTCACGGCCGAGCCCCACCGCAAGAGCCTCGAGCTCTCGACGATGGCCGGGTTCGTCGAGGTGTGGCTCGCGAAGGAGGGCCACGACGGGCTCGTCGGGATCAACTTCCTGGAGAAGATCCAGATGCCGACCCCGTCCACCCTGTACGGGGCGGTGCTCGCCGGCGTCGACGTCGTGCTCGTGGGCGCCGGGATCCCGCGCGAGATCCCGCGGCTGCTGGATCGCCTCGCCGAACATGAGCCGGTGTCGCTGCCGCTGCACGTGTACGGCGGCGAGGGTCTCCTCGAGTTCGATCCTCGCGGCGTCCTGCCGAAGCCCGGCGCGGCGCTCGCACGGCCGATGTTCCTCGCCATCATCGCCTCGACGGCCCTCGCGATCAGCCTCGCCCGCAAGACGCCCGGTGTGGACGGGTTCGTGATCGAGGGGCCGACCGCCGGGGGGCACAACGCACCGCCCCGTGGCACCGTCGAGCTCGTCGACGGCGAACCTCTGTACGGCCCGCGCGACGAGGTCGACCTCGAGAAGGTAGGAGAGCTCGGGCTTCCCTTCTGGCTGGCGGGAGGTCAGGCGACGCCCGAGCACCTTCGGGAAGCGCAGGCGGCCGGCGCGGCCGGCATCCAGGTCGGCACGGCGTTCGCGTTCTGCTCGGAATCGGGGATCGACCCGGAGCTGCGCACCCGCGCCCTGCATGAGGTCCGCGACGGCAACATCACGATCTTCACCGACCCGCTGGCCTCCCCGACCGGATTCCCCTTCAAGGTCGTGGGCCTGGCCGGGACGCTCTCGGAGGACGACGTCGTCGAGGCGCGAGAGCGCCGGTGCGACCTCGGCTACCTGCGGGTCCCCTACACCACACCGGACGGACACCTCGGCTACCGATGCTCCGCCGAGCCGGTGGAGGACTACGTCCGCAAAGGTGGCGGCATCGCCGACACCGTGGGGCGCAAGTGCATCTGCAACGGCCTGACCGCGACGATCGGCCTGGGACAGCGCCGGCAGGGGGCCGCGGAGCCCCCGATCATGACCGCCGGCAACGACCTGATCGAGCTCGGACGCTTCCTGTCCGGGGATCGGCTCGTCTACTCGGCGCAGGACGTGGTGGCGTACCTGCTGGACGAACCCACCGTGGTCTTCGGCGACGGCGCGCACGCCGGGTCCGGGTCCGACTCTCCGGCCTGACCTACTCGAGCACGACGGCGGCGTTCTCGGAGAGCCCGAGCATCGTGCCGGCGCTCCCGTGGTTCACCACGAGCGCCACGTATCCCTCGGAGTCAACGATCGCGGCGAGCGTGCCTTCTGGGACGTCGGCGAAGATCTGCACGCGCGGGACCGCCCGTCCGCCGACCCGAAGGACGCGTCCGATCCCGGCTTCGTCCAGGTCGCTCGGCCGCGCGTTCAACTGCACGTTCCCGAAACCGTCGATGCCGGTCACACGGCATCCCAGCATGCCGTCGGCGAGCATCGGCCGGGCGAGCTCGAGCGCGCGCAGCTCCCCCGGGTCCAGCGGGGGCCCCATCCGGTCGAGCCCGAGTCCGATCGCGAGGTGCGCGCCCGCGGGAGCGAACACATCGCGGCCGTGGAACGTCTTCGACACGGGCTGCAGCACGATGTCGGCGGCGGAGATCTCGGCGGCCTCGGCGGCCCCGCCCAGCGCGTCCCAGGCCATCGAGAGCAGCCCGTTGTCCGGTCCCACCAGCAGGGCGCCGCTCCCGGCTCGCACGACGATCGAGCGCCGCTCGGAGCCGACCCCGGGATCCACCACGGCCACGTAAACAGCGTCCTCGGGCATGAAGTCGGTGGCGCGGCCGAGGGCGAGCGCGCCGCGCATCACGTCTTGCCGCGGGATCGCGTGCGTGAGGTCGATCACCCGCGACGCCGGCGCCAGCCTCGCCATCACGCCGTGACAGATCCCGACGAAGCCGTCGGCGAGTCCGTAGTCGGTGAGGAAGACGATCGGAAGCGACATCAGCTTCGGGCGGAGGCCTCGCTCAGGGGCAGCTGCTGGCCGAGCCAGGCGAGGATCGCGGTTCGGGCGAGCTCGCCCTGGTTGCCGGTCAGCAGGTCCGTGCCGTGATCCGCCGTCGTGAGGATCTGGACCTTCTTGGGCTGCAGGCTCCCGTCGTACAAGGCGGTGGCGGCCTCGGCCGCCGGGACGTCGCCGTCACCCGCCAGGAAGAGCTTGGCCGCACCCGACGCCTGAACGACCTCGGGGCCGGCCGAGAGTCCGTCGATCGAGACGGGCGCCGATAGGGTGATGACCGCCTCGATCTCGGTCGGGACCTGGGAGGCAGCCACGAGCGACGCCGTGCCGCCCATGCTCGCGCCGACGAGCGCGACGCGAGACACCCCCTTGGATCCCAGGAAGTCCTTCGCCGCCATCACGTCCTGCCAGGTGGCGCTCACCGCCTTCTCGCCCTCGGAGCATCCGGCGTCTCCGCCCGGGCAGTACCCGCGGAAGTCGAACGTGATCACGCGATAGCCGATGGAGGCGAGACGCTGCGCGAAGTCGAACCAGGAGCTCTGATCGGCCGGAAGCATGTGGGCGAGCACGACTCCTGCCGTCGCGTCGTCGGGGCCGAAGAGCCGTCCCGCGAGCCGCAGGCCGTCGGCGGTCTTGAAGGTGACCGCGGTCGAGCTGGCGAGGGCTTGTTCCCGGATCGCGTCGGCCTGGTTGCAGGCGACAGCGAACAGACCCAACACGATCGCGAGGGCGGTGATGCGGCGGGAGAGGGCGGATGCCGGTGCGCGCACGTCGGTGCGACCCGGCTACTTGCCCAGCTTCATACGCTGGTGGCGCGTGCGCTTCAGAAGCTTGCGATGCTTCTTCTTGCGCATCTTCTTGCGGCGCTTCTTGATCAGCGACCCCAAGCTGTCAGCCTTTCACTCGGTTCCGAAGAGATTCCGAAGGTCAACGCGCTTGGCGCGGAAGGTGTCCTCCAGACGAACGGACCCCAGTCTAAGCGCTTTCGGCGGCTCTGCCACGGGCGAGACGAGACGCAGCCCGGCGTCCTGCGGCACGAACTCGAGATAGCCGAGGCCGGTGAAGCCGCCGGCGCCGTCGGAGAGCCCCACCAGCAGGCGATCGAGCTGGGCCAGGTCGAACAACGGCGGGAGCGTGGGCATGAACACGGTGGGCTTGACCCGGAAGCGGTGCAGCTCGCCCTCGAAGTACCGCGACATCGCGCGCTCGCGCTGAGCCATGCGCGCCTCGACGCTCGTGGGCACCACCGCCGGGTGCACCGGCAGTGACACGACGTCGGTGCCGAAGAAGCGCTCGATCACGCCCAGGATCGGGTCAAGCTCCTCGCCGCGCTGCACCCCGACGACGAGATCGGGCTCCAGGAGGTCGACCTTGTAGTACTTCACGAGCTGGCCCCAGATCCCGCTCACCATGCCGCTCGTGTCGACCACCACCAGGTCGGAGCCCTCCTCGTTCGCTCGATCGCGGAGCCTCGAGAGCGCCCCCACCATCGGCAGGAGGTGATCCTGCGGGCTGGTCGATCCCACGAACCCCAGGGCATCGGCGTGCGCGAGGCGCTCGAACGTGAGGTCGTCGGCCTCGCGGATGTGTTTCAAGCCGACGGTGGCGGGCGGGCCGACGGTCTTTTGGGCCACGTCGGCATCGAGATAGGCCACCGTGCGGCCCAGCTGCAGGGCGTAGGCGGCCGTGGCCCGGGCCAGCGTGCTCTTGCCCGCGTCGAGCCCACCGATGAACAACACCGTATGGGCCTCGCGGGCCGCCCGGTCGACGAGCCGGTCGTGCTGGTTCATCTGCTACCCCCGTGCCCTGCACGGAGGCCCGTTCGCGTGTGCGCGGCGGGATGGCCGAGCCGGCTCAGCCGGCCTCGGTATACCTCGCCATCAGGTACGTATGGACGTCTTCCTCGCGGAGTCGGTAATTACGACCCACCCTCAGGGCGGGCAGCTCCCCGGTCTTGATCAATCGGTAGACGGTCATCCTCGATACGCGCAAGAGGTCGGCGACCTCGTTCACGGTCAACAGTCGGGCCTCGGTGAAGGGTTCGTTCCTCACGATGGCCGGATTGTAGGGGTTCGCCCCGACGCCGGATACCCCCCGGTTCGGCCATTCCGTGGCGATGACCGCTCCGGCGCAGGTCAGAAGGCCTCGGCGACCGCCTGGAAGCACGGCCAGTAGGCGTCGGGCGCCACGTGGTCGTCCATCACGACCACGACGTCGGTTCGGCCCTGGGCTTTCGCGACGATCAGGGCCGGATCGTTCACGTCGGCGATGCTGAGGGTTTCCACCCCGGCCTCGATCGCCGCGCCCGCGAAGCCGTGGTCGGCCACGACGAGGTCGGGCCGCGCCTCGGCGAGGATCCGCTCCATCGCGGCCGGGCTGTGCGTGTGCCGCGGCTCGCGTTCGTCGAACAGCACGGCGACCGCCCCGAAGTACGCGATCACCCAGTCGTGGTCGAGGTGCTCGTCTCGCCACCTGGTGCCGGTGGCAGGCGTCACGACCCTTGCCCCGTGCCCGATGAGCAACCCCTCGAGCGCGCGGTAGAACAACGCCAGCCCGATCGGATGGCCGGTCGCCAGCACGACGGTCTCACCCGCCGCGGCTGCGCGGCCGAGCCGCTCCCCCATGGCCCGGCAGGCGTCCACGATCGGGCCGGGCGCGATGTCCACCGGGCCGTAGCGGGCCTCATGATCGATCGGCCGGCCGGCCCCGAGCGCCACCAGGTCGAGGATCGCGTCCAGCTCGTAGGCCCCCGGCATCCGGGAGAGCCCGAAGAGCTTGTCGGGGTCCCCGTCGATCAGCATCAGGGCGTTGCCCCGCACGTTGTCGAGGGGGTGGGTGGCCGTGCCGGCCACATCGCCCGCGAGGAGCGCGCGCTCCAACAACTCCCGCGCGTGCGGTCGCGGCACCCACCGATCATCGAGCGGGGGCAGACGACGTGCGTGGGCTTCGGTAACGTCCATCGGTCGGGCCATCCTACGAGGCGGCCCCCGGGGAGGAGTGGGGATGGAGCTTCGCGGCGCGATCGCGGTCGTGACCGGCGCGTCGTCGGGCATCGGCGAGGCCACGGCCGTCGCGTTCGCCCAGCGTGGCGCCCGGGTCGTGCTCGCCGCCCGGCGGATCGAGCGTCTCGAGTCCCTCGCCGACCGGATCGTTCGCGCCGGGGGCAGCGCGCTCGCGGTGCCCTGCGACGTCACCGACCCGCACGACCTGCGGATCCTCCGAGGCGTCGTGCAGGAGGCCCTGGGGCCCGTCGACATCGTGGTGAACAACGCCGGCATCCCCGGAGGCGGGGAGTTCGCGACGCTCGACGACGACGAGATCCGCCGTGTCGTCGAGGTGAACCTGCTGGGTGTGATGTACGGGACGCGCGTCTTCCTGCCGTCGATGCTCGCGCGCGGACACGGCCACATCGTGAACATCGCCTCGCTCGCCGGACGGTTCGCCACGCCGGGCGCCTCGGTCTACACGGCCACCAAGCACGCCGTCGTGGCGTTCAGCGAGTCGGTCAACTACGAGGTCGAGAGCCGCATGGTGCACGTGACGGCAGTGAATCCCGGTTTCGTGGCGACGGAGGGGTTCCCGGCGCACGGGGTACCCGCGCGAGCCGTGATGCCAGCCGCTCGGGTGGCCGAGGCGGTCGTCCGGGTGGTCCGCGACGGGATCGCTCCCGAGTACTCGGTGCCGCGCTGGGTGAGCCCGTTCCAGGTCTTTCGGGTGCTCACGCCGCCCCTGTACCGTTGGGGCGTGCGAACGACCCGCGCGCTCGGCCTGAAGGCGACGAAGGCAGACCGGTGAGGAGACCGGTGAGGGCTCCGGTGCCGCCGGTCCGTGCGTCCACCGCTCCCGCCGAGGTTCGCCGCCCCGCCGGGGGCGAGCTGGCAGAGCCCGACGTGCCGTGGATCGTGATCGTCTGGAACGATCCGATCAACCTGATGACGTACGTGACGTGGGTGTTCCAGACGCTGTTCGGGTATCCGCGCGAGAAGGCGGAGCGCCTGATGATGGACGTGCACACGAAGGGCAAGGCTGTGGTCTCGAGCGGGACCCGAGGCGAGGCCGAGCGCGATGTCGCCCGGCTGCACGCGAAGGGCCTGTGGGCCACGATGCAGCGCGATGTCTGATCTCGAAGCGCCACTCGCGCGCGATCCCGACGGGTTCTCCCTGCGGCTGTCCGAAGGGGAACGCGATCTCGTCCGGGAGCTGTGCGGTCAGCTCCGCCAGCTCCTCCACGACGCCGACCCGGTGGCGGATCCCTCGATCGCCCGGCTGTTCCCACCCGCCTATCCGGACGACCCGCTGCGCAACCTCGAATTCGAACGCGCGAACGCGGACCCGCTTATGGCGGGGCGGCTCGGGGCCGTCGACATCGTGGAGACGACGGTCGATGCCGTCCACCTGTCGGAGGGCGAGGTCCTTGCCTGGCTCGGCTCGGTGAACAGCCTCCGCCTCGTGCTCGGCACGCGGCTCGGCCTGACCGAGGAGACGACCGAGGCGGACTATCCCGAGGGGAACCCGGATCGCGACGCCTACGGGATCTACCGCTACCTCACGTGGCTCGAGGGCGGCATCGTCGAGGCACTGTCGGCGGGGTGAGCCCGGGCCACGGGCCTCAGCGGATCGGCCCGCCGATCTGATGGATCTTCAGCATGTTCGTGGTGGTGCGGCCGGCCGGAGATGACGCGGCCATCACCACCGAGTCCCCGGCGCGCACGAGGTCGTGCTCCTGCAGCCCGCGGTCCATCAACTCGATCATCTCGTCGGTGTCACGGGGCGGCTCGGCCGGCAGGATCGTGACGCCCCAGAGCAGCGCGTTCGCCCGCCTGATGCGCACCTCGGGCATGAACGCGTAGATCGGGCAGCCGGGGCGCTCGGCCGAGAGCAGCCGAGCGGTGCGACCGGTCTCGGTGTAGCACGTGATCGCCCGGACATCGGCGTCGCCCGAGATCGACGCCGCCGCGTGGGCGACGGACGCCGCCTCGCCCGTGTGGCGACACGGCGGCTGGGCGGCGCGGTAGTCGTCGCCGCGGGCCTCGACCGTCCGCGCGATGCGCGACGCCGCGGCCGCCGCCTCGAACGGGTACTCGCCGATCGCGGTCTCACCCGAGAGCATGATCCCGTCGGCTCCGTCCAACACGGCGTTCGCGACGTCGGTGGCCTCCGCGCGCGTCGGCCGTGGCGCACGGATCATCGATTCGAGCATCTGCGTGGCCACGATCACCGGACGGCCCGCGGCCCTCGCCGCCCGGAGCAGGTCCTTCTGCAGGAGCGGGATCTGCTCCATCGGGAGCTCCACGCCCAGATCGCCGCGCGCCACCATGAGGGCGTCGGTCACGTTCAGGATCTGTTCGATGTGCTCGATCGCCGGCTTCGTCTCGATCTTCGCGACGATCGGCACCAGGTGATCGCCCATCAGGTCCCGGAGCTCGGTGATGTCGCGCGGCCCGCGGACGAACGACTGGGCCACGAGATCCACCCCCATCTCGAGCGCGCGCGCCAACCCCTCGCGGTCCCGTTCGGTGACCGCGGGGAGGCTCAGCCGCTCGGCCGGCACGTTCACCCCTTGGCCCGATCGCACAGTTCCGCCGCGCACACACATCAGATCGACGACCCCGTCGGCGACGCTCGTGACGGTCAGCTCCACCGCCCCGTCGGCCAGGAGCACGCGGTGGCCCACCAGCAGGTCCTGTGCGAGCTGCGGATAGGTCGTGGACGTCCCCTCGGGTCCTGGGTCTCCGGGACGAAGGCTGAAGCGTTGGTTCGGCACGAACTTGAACGGGTCGGTATGCATCTCGCCCAGGCGGACCTTGGGTCCGGGGAGATCCGCGAGCACGGCGAGCGCCTTGCCCGTCGTCTCCTCCACCTCACGCACGAGCCGCAGCGATCGGGCGTGATCCTCGGGCGTGCCGTGCGAGAAGTTGATCCGGAAGATCGACGTGCCGGCCTCGACGAGCGCGCGGACGAGCCGTGGCGTCGCGGACGCCGGTCCCAGCGTGCAGACGAGCTTGGTGCGTGCGTTCATCGCTCCTCCTCGGGCGCCGAAAAGGCACCTTCGAGCGCAGCCCGGGCGATCGCGTGGACCTCGCCGTCGCGACGCCCGGGCGGTTCGGCGGGCTCGGACATCGTGACAGGAACCTCGGCGCGCAGCAGGAACTCCGCGCGCTCGATCCACCCCTCGGGAAGATCGTCGGCGAGCTCCGCGCCGGCCATCTCCGCGAACGCGATCGTCCAGGCGCGAGGCACCACGCGCGCCCACTGGTAGCCGCCGCCGCCCGTCGCGACCCACCGGCCGCCGGCCACCTCGTGCGCGAGCCGGTGGAGCTCGGCGGCGACCTCCCTGTAGGCCCGGGTGGTCAGGCGCAGATCGGCGAGCGGGTCCCCGACATGGGTGTCGCAGCCGAGCTGCGTCACGATAACGTCGGGCCGGAACCGGCGGACGACCGGCGGGATCACGATGTCGAACGCGTCGAGCCAGGCGGCGTCGGCCGTCCCCGGTGGCACCGGCACGTTCACGGCCGAGCCACGGGCGCGCGGCCCGCCCCGCTCCTCGAGCCCCCCCGTCCCCGGAAAGAACCCCCGCTCGGGGGCGTACTCGTGGATCGACACGGTAAGCACGCGAGGGTCGTTCCAGAAGCAGGCCTGCACGCCGTCGCCGTGATGCACGTCGACGTCCACGTAGGCGACCCGCTCCGCACCTTGCGCGAGCAGCCAGGCGATCCCCACGGCCGGGTCGTCGTACACGCAGAAGCCCGAGGCACGGTCGGGCATCGCATGGTGGAGGCCGCCCGCCGCGTTGAAGGCATGATCGGCCGCCCCCGACCAGACGGCGCTCGCGGCCGCGATCGTGGCGCCCACCACGAGCGAACCGGCCTCGTGCATGTCCTCGAAGATCGGATTGTCGCCAGGCCCGTACCCGAAACGCCCCCACGGCCCCAGCTCACCGTGGCCCGCACGCGTCGTCGCATCGATGAAGGACGGCGTGTGGATCAGCTCGAGGATCGAACGATCGGCCGGCTCGCAGCCGAGCCGCTCGACGTTCGCGCGACCGTCCAACCCGTATGCCTCGATCAGCTCCCACGTGAGCAGCACGCGTTCGGGTCGGAGGGGATGCTGCGGCCCGTGGTCGTAGCCCTTCGCCCGCGGACTGACGACGAGCCCGACGTGCTCGCTCACGCGACCGAGCTGATCGCAGCGACGGTGCGCTCGACCAGGGTCGACCCCTCGTCGTCGCTCAAGCAGAGGGGCGGGCCGAGCATCAGCAGATCGCCGGCGCCGTCGACATGGCCCGTCGAGGAGT
>JANLXF010000120.1:0-1662 GCA_031364965.1 Actinomycetes bacterium
GACGCTCATCTCGAGCGCGTCCTGCGTGTAGAGCGACAGCAGCACGATCGTGAGTGCGATCGCGAGGTTGACCGTGATCAGCACGTCGAGGAGCATCGCCGGCAGCGGCAGCACCATCATCACGACGACGAGCACGACGCCGATCGCGACGCCGAGATCGGCGTGCTTGAGCACCCGGTCGATCATCCCGGGTGGTGCCTTCGTGTTCGGCCTGACGGCGACGGCCACTCAGATCACGCCCACGACAGCTTGCGGCGGGAGGTCCGGTACACGTACGCGAGCACCTCGGCGACGCCGGAGAAGAACTCCGCCGGGATCTCCTGGTCGACCTCGACGGTCTTGTAGAGCGCGCGGGCCAGCGGCGGGTTCTCGACGATCGCGATGTCGTGCTCGGCGGCGATCTCCCGAATGCGCAGCGCGATCAGGTCCTGGCCCTTGGCGACGACCTTCGGAGCTGACACGTCGCGGCCGTACCGGAGCGCGATCGCGAAGTGGGTCGGGTTCGTGATCACGACGTCGGCGGAGGGAATCTGCGCGAGCATCCGCTGGCGCGACATCTGCATGCCGCGGCGGCGGATCGCGCTCTTGATCTCCGGCGCGATGTCCTGCTGGCGCTGCTCTTCCTTGACGTCCTGCTTCGACATCTTCATCTGCTTCTCGTGCTGGTGGCGCTGGAAGATCAGGTCGGCGACGGCAAGCGGCACGAGCACGGCGAGGATGAAGAACGAGAGCTTCAGGACGAGGCCGGCGGTGTAGGAGCCGATCGCGCTGGGCGACATCTCGCCAATCCGCGCGAGCCGGTCGATCTCGGGCCAGATCACGAGGGTGGCGACGGCCGCGACGATGGCGACCGTGAGGATCGACTTGCCGAACTCCATCAGGGCGTGCGGGCCGGCGAGGCGCTTGAACCCGCCGATCGGCGACACCTTCTTGAAGTCGGGGCGGATCGCCGCGGGCGTGAAGCCGGGCTTGTTCTGGATCACGTTGGCGACGACACCGGCGAGTGCGGCGGCCGCGAGCACCGGGGCGAGCAGCGTGCCGATGGCCATCGCCCAGTGCGTCATCAGGCCGCCGATGGTCTCGGTCGTGATGTCGGGCTGCGAGACCCGCGTCATCGTCTCCGTCAGCAGGTTCGAGAGGTTCGACGCCATCGCCGGGCCGGCGACGGCGAGCGCTCCCGCGGCGGCGAGCAGAACGGCCGTGGAGTTGACCTCCTGGGACCGCGCGACCTGGCCCTTCTTCCGGGCCTCGCTGCGTCGCTTGGGAGTTGCCTTCTCGGTGCGTTCGCCGGCCATTGGGCCCTCTCGTCGGTGGGGTCATCCTGACCTCCGAGCCGCGTCCGCACTCCCTTGCAGGCGTTCGAACCTCTTATCGGCACGGGGTCTTTATGACTTGAAGGTAGGAAACGCACGACTTTCGCGCGTGCCCCTTCCGAGGGGTTCTGGCCTTCGCCACCGACCGCTCCTCGCCATGTCTTCGGGACGTCGTCGAGGCAATTTGTCTGACTTTAGTCAGACAATAAATCTGTCACGAAACACGCATTGCTCGGACCGAAACCCGCGTAAAGCGCACAAATCGCGCGATCCGCGCGCCTTCGGCCCGTGTTCGGTATGCCAGGCCTGTCCCCCGAAAACGCGGCCTTTTGGGGTCAGACCCCAAAAC
>JANLXF010000121.1:0-4653 GCA_031364965.1 Actinomycetes bacterium
CATGGCTCGAACCGGTAGCCGACGCCCCACACCGTGACGAGGCGTTCGGGCGCTGAGGGGTCGACCTCGATCTTTTCGCGCAGGCGGCGGATGTGGACCGTGACGGTCGACGGGTCGCCGTCCCACGCGAAGTCCCAGATCTCCTCGAGCAGCTGGATGCGGGAGAACACGACGCCGGGGTTCGACGCCATCAGGTGCAGCACGTCGAACTCCTTCGGGGTGAGACGGACGGGCTCGTCGCGGACCGCCACCACGCGGCTCGCCGGATCGATCGTGAGGTCGCCGAGGACGAGCGGCTCATCGCGATCCGAAGGCGAGTCTCCGCCGGTACGCCTGAGCACGGCGCGTACCCGCGCGACGACTTCGCGCGGGGAGAAGGGCTTCGTGACGTAGTCGTCGGCGCCGAGGTCGAGTCCCACCACGCGATCGGTTTCCTCGCCACGAGCCGTCAGCATGATGACGGGCACGCGCGCCAACGATCGCATCCGGTCGAGCACCTCGAACCCGTCGATGCGCGGCAGCATCAGGTCGAGCAGCACGAGGTCGGGGCGGGATTCCGCGAAGCGGTCGAGCGCCTCCTCGCCGTCGCCGGCGGTGACCACGCCGAAGCCCTCGGCCTCGAGGTATCGAGCGAGCACCTCGCGGACCATCGGCTCGTCGTCGACGACCAGGACCTGCGTCACGCGGGCCATCATGCACCCCCGGTGTTGCGGAAACCTTGTGCCGTTACGTCGGCAACTCGCCCACCGTGCGCCGTTCGCCGCCGTTCAGGGTTCCGTAATGGGTGGTGGGGTATCACTCCCGCCGATGGTCGACGTGATCCTGCCCGTGCTGAACGAGGTCGAGGCCCTGCCGTGGGTGCTCGGGCGTATGCCGGCGGGCTGCCGTCCGATCGTGGTGGACAACGGGTCCTCGGATGGCTCCCCGCAGGTCGCGGCCTCGCTCGGTGCGGTCGTGGTGACCGCGCCGCTGCCCGGGTTCGGATCGGCGTGCTTCATGGGACTCCAGGCGGCGACCGACGACGTCGTGGCGTTCATGGACTGCGACGCGTCGCTCGACCCGCGTGAGTTGCCGGCCGTATGCGACCCGGTGCGGGCCGGCGAGGCCGATCTCGTGCTGGGCGCCCGCCGGGCAGAACCCGGCGCGTGGCCGATCCACGCCCGCCTGGGGAACCGCGCGATCGCGCGGGAGGTCCGCCGGCGTACCGGCCTCATGCTCACGGACCTCGGACCGATGCGCGCCGCTCCGCGCGCTCGACTCCTCGATCTCGGCATCCGCGACCGGCGGTTCGGGTGGCCGTTCGAGATGGTCCTGCGAGCCCATGACGCCGGTTGGCGGATCCGGGAGATACCCGTGACGTACCGAATCCGAGCGGGCCGGTCCAAGGTCACCGGCACCGTCGCCGGAACCGCCCGGGCGTTCGCCGATCTCGTGAAGGTGCTGCGGTGAACCTCATCGTCATCGCGAAAGCGCCGCGCCCGGGGTTCGTCAAGACCCGGCTCTGCCCACCGTGCACCCCAGCCGAGGCCGCAGCGCTCGCGGAGGCCGCCCTCGCCGACACGCTCGCCGCGGCCGTGAGGGCCTCGGCTCGCCGGGTAACGCTCGCCCTGCAGGGGGAGCCCGGGCAGTGGCTCCCGACGGGCGTCCGCGTGATCCCGCAGCGAGGAGCGGGCCTGGACGAACGGCTCGCGGCGGCGTTCGACGACGTGGGCGGTCCCGCCCTGCTGATCGGCATGGACACGCCGCAGGTCACGAGCGAACTGCTCGACGCCGCGCTCGCGGGTCTGGCCGGGCCGTGGATCGACGGCGTCATCGGCGCCGCGGACGACGGCGGGTGGTGGGCCCTCGGCCTGCGGCGCCCCGACCCCCGGGTCTTCCTCGGCGTCCCGATGAGTGCCGCGACGACCCACGGGGCCCAGCTCGCCCAGCTGGCCTCCCTGGGTCTGCGCGTGACCCACCTGCCGGTCGTCCGCGACGTCGACACGTTCGATGACGCGCTCGCCGTGGCGGAGCTGGCGCCGGGGTCGCGGTTCGCTGCGCGTGTGGCCGACACGACGGCCGGGTGGATGCGAGCGTGACGACCTTCTGCGCCGTCCTGCGCACGGCGGCTCCCGGCTCGCACGCGGCCGACCGGCTCGTCTCCTCGTGCGGCCGGGAGATCCCGATGCCGATCGAGCGGTGGTGGGCGCTGCCCTCCGCCGGAGAGCAGGCCGTGCTCGACGACGCGGTCCCCGCGGCGCTCGATGTCGGCTGCGGTCCGGCGCGGCACGTGCTGGCGCTCGCGGCCAGAGGTGTCCCCGCGGCAGGCCTCGACAGCTCCGACGAGGCCGTGCGTGCCGCCCGTTCGCGCGGAGCGGCCGTGCACCACGGGTCGGTCTTCGACGTCGTGCCCTCGGCGGGCGCCTGGGGAACGGTGCTGCTGTTCGACGGCAACGTCGGGATCGGAGGAGATCCGGGGGCGCTCCTCGGACGGGTGCGCCAGGTGCTGCGGCCCGGCGGCCGCGCGCTCGTTGAGGTGGAGCGGCCCGCGGTCGCGAGCGCCTCGCTGTTAGTCCGCGCGGCATCGCCGGCCGGTCCGGTCGGCGACTGGTTCCCCTGGGCGCAGGTGAGCGCGGCGGATCTCGGCTCCCTGGCGGGCGCGGGCGGATTCGCGCTCGCGTGGCTACGGGAGATCGAAGGGCGGTGGTTCGGGCGGCTGGATCGGGTGTGAGCGACGATCGGTTCACGCGCCTGGCGCCGCCCCGCGTCGGCCCGTTCCGGGAGGGTGCCTTCGAGAGCCCGCTGCACGCGACGCGGACGGCGGCGTGGCTGGGGCTGGCGCTCGGGGTCTGCTTCGTCACGTGCTTCGTGACCGGGTTCCTCTCGCACCTGATCCAGCATCCCCCGTCGTGGTGGTCCTGGCCCGCCCGGCCCGCCGGGCTCTATCGGCTGTCACAAGGCATCCACGTCACGACTGGGATCGCGTCGATCCCGCTACTGCTCGCGAAGCTCTGGACGGTGTACCCGAGCTTCTGGACGTGGCCGCCGGTCCGCAGCGCCGCGCACGTGATCGAGCGCATCTCGCTGCTGCCGCTCGTCGGCGGGTCGCTGTTCATGCTGTTCAGCGGCGTCGCGTCCATCTCGCGGTGGTTCCCGTGGGGGTTCTCGTTCCCGCCGGTGCACTACGCGGTGGCCTGGATCACGATGGGGGCGCTCGTGGTGCACGTCGGCGCGAAGATCGGCGTGACCCGGCTGGCGCTGTCCCCCCGCGCGCCCGATCTCACCGTCGATGCGGCGGCGCGCGAGCGAGGGTGGGGCGGGCTGACCCGCCGTGGGTTCCTCGGGGCGGCGGCGGCTGCCTCCGGCGCGCTGGTCGTGACGACGGTCGGGCAGACGTTTCGTCCCTTCGCGGCGCTCGGCGTGCTCGCCCCACGCGACCCCCGAGTCGGTCCGCAAGGAGTACCGGTGAACAAGACCGCGGGCAATGCGGGCGTCGTGGAGGCTGCCACCGATCCCGCGTTCCGCCTCATGGTCGACGGCGACGTCGCGACGCCGCTCGCGCTGTCGTTGGAGGAGCTGCGCGCGATGCCGCAGCGAGCTGCCACGCTGCCGATCGCCTGCGTCGACGGTTGGAGCGCGAACGGGAGGTGGCGCGGTGTCCCGCTCCGCGACCTCGTGGTGCTGGCGGGTGGGCCCGAGGGTGCCTCCGTGGTCACGCACTCCCTCCAGCGCGCCGGCGCACCGTACGCCATGGCCGACGTGAACCCTTCGCACGCAGCCGACGCCGACACGCTGCTGGCGCTCGAGCTCAACGGTGAGCCGCTCGCGCTCGACCACGGGTTCCCCGTACGGCTGATCGGGCCGAACCGCCCGGGCGTGATGCAGACGAAATGGGTCGGGCGCGTGGAGGTGCTCGCACCGTGACGCGGCCTCCCGGCCTCGAGCTTCCGCCGCCGTTCGCCGTCGCCGAGGACTCGAGTCGCTACGGGCCGCTCTTCTGGGTCGGCGTCGGGCTGGGGTGGGTCGCGATCTCGTTCGGCGTCTGGTCGCTCCTCGCGAAACCGGGGGCGACCCACCCTCCCGCGGTAGCGGTGTGGGTCGCGGGGCTCGCGCTCGTGCACGACCTGTTCCTCGCTCCGGCCGCGCTCCTGGTCGCGCGACTCATCCATCGGGTCGCGCCCCGGATCGCGCGCGGTCTCGTGCTGGGGGCGCTCGCGATTTCCGGGATGGTGGCCTTGTACGCGTTCCCGGTCATGCGACGGTTCGGGGCGCAGCCCGACAATCCGAGCTTCCTGCCCCGGAACGCCGGGGCCGGCCTCGCGGTCGTGCTCGCCCTGGTGTGGATCGTGGCCGGCGCCGTGCTCGCACGCCGGCTCCACGCGCGAACGGACAGGGGGTGAAGATCGCCGAATGGGGGGCGCGGCCGGATCGGCGGCGGATCCTCGACGACGAGGTGACGGACGATCCCCGCCGCATGGGAGCCGGGCGGACCGTCGTCGTCGTCTCGGGTGGCCTGTTGGTGATCCGCGCGGCGAACCAGGCGGGGCGCTGGCTCCAGGACCGGGGGCATCGCATGCGCGTGAACGCCCCCCCGCTCACCGGCAACGTCGACCCACGGTTCCCCGCGACGGCCGGCCTCGCGGTCGCGGTCGGAGTCGCCGGCGCGCTCGCGGG
>JANLXF010000146.1:0-18924 GCA_031364965.1 Actinomycetes bacterium
CGTGTCGATGATGAGGTCCGCGTCGCCACGCAGGCTCTCCATCATCAGGCGCTCCTTTCGGATCCCCTCCACCACTCGGTCGGCCGGCGCAAGTGGGTGCCGGCGACGCGTGGCCTCGTACCGGTTCACCAGGTCGTCGTCGGCGGCCTCGAGGAACACGATGCGATAGTCGATGTTGAGCTGCTTGAGCTCCTCGAGCGCCTGGGACAGCTCGCCGAAGAACACGCCGCCTCTCGCGTCGACGACGATCGCGATCCGCTCGGGTCCGCCCTCGCGCGCGCCCAGCTCCGCCATCTTCGGCAGGAGCGCGGGAGGGAGGTTGTCCACGACGAAGAAGCCCAGGTCTTCCAGCGAGTGTGCCGCCTCGGACCTGCCGGCGCCCGACAACCCCGTGATGATCGTGAAGCCGGGGTTCACGGAGCCGCCGCCGGGCCCGGGTAGGGACACGATCTCGGCCATCACGCACTCTCCCGCTGATCGAGCGGCACGCCGTGCAGCCGATCCCAGATCGCGCGCGCCAGATCGGGACCCACGCCCGGGGTGGCCGCGATCTCGGCCGGCTCGGCATCGCGGAGGCGCGAGAGCGAGCCGAAGGTCTTGAGGAGCGCCTTCTTCCGCGCGGGCCCAACCCCGGCGATCTCGTCGAGCGGCGACACCAGGGCGCGCTTCTCGCGCTTCTGGCGGTGGTAGCTGACCGCGAACCGGTGTGCCTCGTCCCGCACGTGCTGGAGCACGAAGAGCGACTCGGCCCCACGTGGGATCACGAGAGGGTCGGGCCGGTCCGGGAAGTACACCTCCTCGAGGCGCTTCGCGAGGCCGATGTGCGGAATGTGCAGCCCGAGCTCCCCGAGGACCTTCGTGGCCATGCCGAGCTGCCCGCGGCCGCCGTCGACCACGACGAGGGAGGGCGGATACGAGAATCGCCGGGCGCCCTCGGCCGGACCCTCTTCCTGCTCGCGGAGCAGGCGGGCGAAACGGCGATGCAGCATCTCCTCCATGGAGGCGAAGTCGTCCTGCCCGGCCACGCCCTTGATCTGGAACCGCCGGTAGTCGGATCGCTTGGGCAGGCCGTCTTCGAAGACCACCATCGACCCGACCTTGTCGGTGGGTCCCAGGTTGGAGATGTCGTAGCACTCGATCCGGAGCGGCGCTTGCTCGAGGCCGAGGTGTCCGGCGAGCTCCGCGAGGGCGCGCGAGCGCGCCCCGAAATCCGAGGCGCGCTTGAGCTTGTGGCGGTGGAACGACTCCCCCGCGTTGCGTGTGACGACCTCGAGGAGCTTGCGTTTCGCACCTCGCTCGGGCACGGCGATGCGGACGTTCGTCCCCCGGCGGGTGCAGAGCCAGGCCTCGAGCACCCCGGCGTCGTCGGGGATCTGCGGGACCAGGACGCGCGGAGGCACGTCGTGCCGCTCCATGTACAACTGCCGCACGAACGACGCGATCAGCTCCTCGCGCGTGAGCTCCTCGACGCGGTCAACCACCCACCCCTTGCGCCCGAGCACCCGGCCGCCGCGTACGAAGAACACCTGGAAGGCGGCCTCGAGGTCGTCCTCGGCCATCCCGACGATGTCGAGATCTTCGGGCGCCGACAGCACCATCTCCTGGCTCTCGAGCGCGCGCCGTGCGGCCTGGAGCTGGTCGCGGAGCTTGGCGGCTTGCTCGTAGTCCTGCCGGCCGGCGGCCTCGGCCATCTCGCCTTCCAGCCCCTGGAGCACCGGCCGGGCGTTCCCGCCGAGGAAGTCCGCGAGGGCGTCGACGTGCGCGCGGTACGACTCCTCGGTCGCCCCCGTCGCCTCGGGCACGCACGGGCCCGCGCAGCGGCCGATGTCGTAATAGAGACACGGGCGCCCGGCACGAGCACGCTGGTCGAAGAAGGAGTTCGAGCACGTCCGGACGGGGAACACGCGCGTGAGCGCGTCAAGGGTGTCCCGGATCGCCCAGGCATGGCCGTACGGGCCGAAGTACCGCACCTTGTTCCGCTTGGTGCCGCGGAGGACCTGCGCGCGCGGCCACCGCTCCCCCACGGTGAGCGCGAGGTACGGATAGGACTTGTCGTCGCGGTACCGGATGTTGAACCGTGGGCGATGCTCCTGGATCAGGTTGTACTCGAGCATCAGGGCGTCGACCTCCCCGGAGGCCACGATCCACTCGACGCTCGCGGCGGCGGTCACCATCGCCTCGGTGCGGGGATGCAGCGGCCGGCTCCAGTAGTTCGCGAGGCGCTTGCGCAGCGAACGCGCCTTCCCGACGTAGATCACCCGGCCGTCGGGGTCGCGGAACAGGTAGGCCCCCGGTGCGTCGGGGATCGAGGATCCGGTCGGACGGGGGACGCTCACTCGGTCATTCTAGGAGCGTGGCGGTGACACGCCGGTGAGGCCCGGCTACTTCTTGGCGCCCTTGGCGTCGATCACGACGAACTGACCCGTCATCGTGGGGTGGACGTCGCAGTGGAAGAAGTAGGCGCCGGCGTCGAGGGCATCGACCTTGTACTCGACCTGCTTCGGACCCGAGACCAGCTCGCCCGTGAACAGGAAGTCGGTATAGGCCGAGTCGGTCGCGATCGCGACGTTGTGCGGACCCGTGGTCGCGCCGTCGTCCTGGTTGTCGAAGTTGATCGAGAACGGCTGGCCCGCCGGAGCCACGAGGCAGGTGGGGTCGAACGCGAGGCCCACCGCGACCACGTCGAGGACGATCTTGCCGTCCTTGCCGCACTCGGCGCCACCGGGTGAGGGCGCGGCGCCCGGCGAGGGCGTGGGACTCGGCCGCGCGATGATCAGATCGCCGGGGTCGCCCTGGAGTCCCATCATCAGCGCCCCGGTGGTGGTGTCGTACCAGGCCACGTAGACCGAGGATCCGTCGGCCTTGACCGCCACCGACGGGTAGGCCCCGCCCGCGGTGTCGACCCCGGTCTCGACCGGTGTGAAGGTCGTGCCGTCGCCGGAGGCGAGCGCCACGCCGTCGCTGCCTGCCCACGTCACGTAGATCGTGCCGGCGTCGTCGACCGCCACGCCGGTCGTCGGGGTGAAGTTGCCGCCCTTCGCGTCCGCGAGATCGGCGGGGGCGGGCGCGACCGTGCCCGAACGCCACTCGGCGCCCTCGGGGACCCACGCAGCCACTTCGAGGCTGTCCTTCGTGAAGAAGGAGACGACCGGGTTGCCGTCGGCGTCGACAGCGAGGTCGAGACCCTGGCCGGTCGCGCCCGTGGCGACCGTCTCGGTCGCCCAGCCCTTGCCCGATGGTCTCGCCAGCACGACGTCGCCGGCATCGACGAAGGCCACCGCGGGGCCGTCGGCGGTCACCGCGATCTTCGTGGGGCCGGGTTGGGGGCATGCGGCGCACTGGGCGATCGTGGCGACCGCGGTCGTTCGCCACTTGCCGCCGGCTGAGGTGACCACCCGCACTTCCTGTCCGGAGGAGTTGGTCGTGTACGCCACCCAGGGGTTCCCGGCGTCGTCGACGGCCACCGAGGGGCTGCCGATCGGCCCCGCCTGCTTCAGGGAGAACCCGTAGTCGTAGAGCCGTTCGGCGGCGAAGGCATCGGGGCCTTTCGCGTACCAGACCCCGTCGGAGGCCGTCCACACGACGTGCACCGACCCGTCGGCGGCCACGGCGATGTCGGTGCCGTTCGAATCCTGGGCGGAGAGATCCTTGAGCGAAGGCACCGTTGCGGGGCCGTACGGCACGACGATGCCGGGCGGCGTGTCCTTGACCTGCGCGGCCGCTCCTCGGGTCCAGATCCCCTCGGCCGACAGGCTCGCGACCCCGATCGCGGGGATGTAGGCCGACCCGATCGGCCTCGTGACGGGGATCGCGCCCTTCGCGAGCTCCTCCGTCAAGGCCAGGTAGCTGATGTACGGGTTCCCGTCGGCGTCGACCGTGATCTGCGCGCCGAGTCCTGCGTCGTCGAGGCTGTCGGCCACGAACGGCGTGAACCGCACCCCGCTCCCGGGGACGACCTCGCCGTCGGGGATCGAGTTGCATGCCGTGGCCGTGAGCAAGACTCCGGCGCAGGTGAGGATCAGCAGTCGCTTCGACACGTCGGCGGGAATCCTAGCAAGCTACGTCAACTTCGGCGGCAGGCGTGGCGCCTGGGCTCAGACGGCGGCCTCGACGGCGATCAGGCGCCCGTCGAGCGCCTCGGCCAGGAACCGCCCCGTGTGCGACGTGGGATGCGCGGCGACGTCTTCGGGGGTGCCCGTCACCACGACCGCCCCTCCCCCGTCGCCGCCCTCGGGACCCATGTCGATGATCCAGTCGGCCGTCTTGATAACGTCGAGGTTGTGTTCGATCACCAACACGGTGTTCCCGGCGTCAACCAGGCGCTGGAGCACCGCGAGGAGCTTGCGGATGTCTTCGAAGTGGAGCCCGGTCGTGGGCTCGTCGAGCACGTAGATCGTGTTCCCGGTCGCGCGCTTGTGGAGCTCGGAGGACAGCTTGATGCGCTGGGCCTCGCCGCCGGACAAGGTCGGCGCGGGTTGGCCGAGCTTCACGTACCCGAGCCCGACGTCGGACAGCGTCTGCATGTGTCGGTGGATCGCCGGGATGTTCTCGAAGAAGGTCAGCGCCTCGTCGACGCTCATCTCGAGGACGTCGGCGATCGTGCGGCCCTTGTACTTCACCTCGAGGGTCTCCCGGTTGTAGCGGTGGCCCTTGCAGCTCTCGCAGGTCACGTAGACGTCGGGGAGGAAGTGCATCTCGATCTTGATCTGGCCGTCGCCGGCGCAGTGCTCGCACCGTCCGCCCCGGACGTTGAACGAGAACCGGCCGGGCTGGTAGCCGCGCATGCGCGCCTCGGGCACCTGGGCGAAGAGCTTCCGCACGTGGTCGAAGACCCCCGTGTAGGTGGCCGGGTTCGACCGGGGGGTACGTCCGATCGGCGATTGATCGATGTCGATCACCTTGTCGATCTGCTCCCAACCCACGAGCTTCTTGTGCTTGCCGGGAAGGATCCGCGACCGATAGACCTTCTGCATCAGGACGCGCAACAGGACGTCCTGCACCAGGGTCGATTTCCCTGAGCCACTGACGCCGGTCACACAGACGAACAGCCCGAGGGGCACATCGACCGTCACGTTGCGCAGGTTGTGCTCGCTCGCGCCCTCGAGCCGAAGCCTTCGGGTGCTGCGGGGGCGCCGGACGAGCGGCGTCGGGATCGTGTGGCGCCCCGACAGGAACGCCCCCGTGAGCGAGCGTTCGCATCCGAGCAGTCCCTTCAGGTCGCCCGAGTAAACGATCTCGCCCCCGTGCTCGCCGGCCAGTGGGCCGATGTCGACGATGTGGTCGGCCTCCATGATCGTGGCCTCGTCGTGTTCGACGACGATCAGCGTGTTCCCGAGGTCGCGGAGCCGGATCAACGTGTCGATCAGACGCTTGTTGTCGCGCTGGTGCAGGCCGATCGAAGGCTCGTCGAGGATGTAGAGCACGCCGACGAGGCCGCTCCCGATCTGGGTCGCGAGCCGGATCCGCTGAGCCTCGCCGCCGGCGAGCGTGCCCGCGGCGCGACCGAGCGTCAGGTAGTCGAGGCCGACGTCGACGAGGAAGCGCAGGCGTTCCCTGATCTCCTTGAGCAGCCGCTCGGCGATCATCGCCTCGCGCTCGGACAGTTCGATGCCGTCGATGAACTCGCGCGTCTTCCTGATCGAGAGGTCCGTCAGCTCCGCGATGTTCAGACCGTCGACCGAGACCGCGAGGGTCTCGGGACGCAGGCGCTGCCCCTTACAGGCCCGGCAGGGGATCTCGCGCATGAACTGCTCGAGCTTTTCCCGTTGGGCCTCGGAGTCGGTCTCGGTGTGGCGTCGTTCGACGTTCGAGATCACACCCTCGAAGGTCGTGTGGTAGGCACGCTGACGCCCGTAGCGGTTCTTGTAGCGCACGTAGACCTGCTGGTCGGAGCCGTAGAGGAGCACCTCCCGCGCTCGCTTGGGGAGCTTCCTCCAGGCGGTATCGAGGGAGATGTCCTCGGCCTCGGCCACGGCCTCGAGCACCCGGTTCCAGTATTCGAGCGTGGCGCTCGCCCAGGGCGCGAGGGCCCCTTCGGCGACCGAGAGATCGGGGTCGGGGACCACCAGCTCGGGGTCGACCTCGAGCCTCGTACCCAGACCGTCGCACGTTGCGCAGGCTCCGTACGGCGAGTTGAACGAGAAGTTCCGGGGCGCCAACTCCTCGAACGAGAGCCCGCAGTGTGTGCAGGCGAGATGCTGGGAGAACGTCTGCAGCTCGTCGTGGCCCTCGTGCGTGGTCACGGCGATCGACGCGATGCCGTCGGCGAGCTCGAGCGCCGTCTCGATCGAGTCGGCCACCCGGCGGCGGATGCCCGGCTTGGCCACCAGCCGGTCGACGACGACCTCGATCGTGTGCTTATAGGTCTTGGGGAGCCGGATCGGCTCCGACAGCTCCCGCACCTCGCCGTCGATCCGGGCGCGGGGGAACCCCTGGCGAGCGAGGTCCTCGAGGAGCTTGCCGTACTCGCCCTTGCGTCCGCGCACCACCGGGGCGAGCACCTGAAACTTCGTGCCCTCGGGAAGCTCCAGGATCTGGTCCACGATCTGGTCGGGGGTCTGGCGCCCGATCCCGCGTCCGCAGTTGTAGCAATGCGGGTGGCCCACGCGCGCGTAGAGGACCCGGAGGTAGTCGTAGACCTCCGTGATCGTCCCGACGGTCGACCGAGGGTTGCGCGAGGTGGACTTCTGGTCGATCGAGATCGCCGGCGACAGCCCCTCGATGAAGTCGACGTCGGGCTTCTCCATCTGGCCAAGGAACTGCCGGGCGTACGCCGAAAGCGACTCGACGTAGCGTCGCTGGCCCTCGGCGTAGATCGTGTCGAAGGCGAGCGACGACTTACCCGAGCCCGAGAGGCCCGTGAACACGATCAGTCGGTCCCGCGGAAGCTCCAGCGTGACGTTCTTGAGGTTGTGCTCACGGGCGCCATGGATGACGAGGGAGTCGGTGCCCACGAACCGTGAGTCTATCGGCGCGCGACGACAAGGCTCTCCGAGGGATACTTCCGACATGGAACGAGACCTGCGCGCGACTCAGCTCTATCAGGAGGTCGAGGCCTTCTTCCGGTCGGTCCTCGAGCCGGGGTTCGGCTCCGCCGAGCCGGCCGGCGACCCGGTGCCCGCTCCCGATGGGCGGAGGATCGCCTTCCGAGGGGAGCGGCTCGATCGGCTCGAGGGCCACCCGGAGGGAAGGATCTGCGTCGCGAGTAGCGGCGGCGGCGACGTGCGACAGGTGACGGAGGGGCCGCACGACGACGCCGATCCTCGATGGTCGCCCGACGGACGCACGCTGACCTTCCGCTCGGACCGGGCTGCGAAGGGCCGGCATCAGCTCTATGCGCTCGATGCCGACTTCGCCCAGGAACCCCGGGCGCTCGCGTCGCTCCCCGGCACGGTGGAGTGGCACGTCTGGACCCCCGAGGGCGTGATCGTGGCCGGGGTCGCCGGCGGGGCGGCCGAGCAGGCCGATGCGCTGGGGTCGGGGACGCTGGGCGGCGAGCACGACCTGCCGGCCTGGATCCCTGAGGTCGAATCGAGCGACGACGGCGAGGAGGAGGCGCGGACGCTCTGGATCGTCGACCCGGCCACGGGCGACGTAGGGCGCGTGTCGCCGCCGGGCACCAACGTGTGGGAGGCCGACACGTGCGGTCCGTCCGCCGTCGTGGCCGTGATTTCCGAGGGGGCCGGCGAGGACGCCTGGTACCGAGCGAGCGTCGCGCTCATGGACCTGGACTCCGGCGAGACACGGCACCTGCTCTCGAGCGGCGTGCAGCTCGGATGGGTCGCGGGTTCGCCCGGCGGCGGACACGCCACCGCGATCGAGGCGATCTGCAGCGACCGTCTGGTGGTATGCGGCGACCTCCGGCTGATCGACATCGCGTCCGGACAGGTGCGTCCGGTACCGCTCCCGGGGGTCGACGCCTCGCGCGTGCGATGGACGAGCGACGAGCGGTTGCTGGTGTTCGGGCGGCGCAGCCTCGATTCCGTCGTGCTCGAGGTGACCCTTCCGGAGCTCGACATCCGCGAACTGTGGTCGAGCCACGCGTCGATGGGCGAGCTCTACGACCCCTCCGGGTGGCCGCTCGAGGACGGGTTCACCGGTCTGCTGACATCGCACGACCGGCCGCCCGCGATCGTCGCGGTCGACGGAGCCGGGGGCGAACGGGTCGTCGCTGTGACGCGGCACGCGGGGCACGACGTCGTGGAGCGGCTGATCGGCCGGCACGAGACGCTCCGCTGGCAGGCCCCCGACGGACTCGAGATCGAAGGGCTGCTCACGACCCCTACGGGCGACGGTCCCTTCCCGACCGTGATGGCGGTGCACGGCGGCCCGATCGGCGCGGCCGGCGACCGGTTCCCCGGCCCTTCCACGGCGCTGCTCCTCGCCCGCGGGTTCGCGATCTTCGCGCCGAACCCGAGAGGGTCGAGTGGACGCGGCCAAGCGTTCGCGCTCGGCGTGGTGGGCGACATGGGCGGCCAGGATCTGTTCGACGACCTCGCCGGGCTGGACGCCCTCGTCGCGGCCGGCGTCGCGGACCCCGACCGGCTGTTCCTGATCGGCGGCAGCTACGGCGGGTTCATGGCGACCTGGATCCCCACGCAGGATGAACGGTTCAAGGCGTCGATCGCGATCTCGCCGGTCACCGACTGGTGGTCGGAGCGGTTCGACAGCAGCCTCGGCTCGTGGGTGGGCGACTTCCTGGGAGGGCAGCCGGCGGAGATCCCCGCCGAGTACTCGAACCGGAGCCCGGTGCTTTATGCCGGCCGCGTGACGACGCCCGTGCTCCTCACCGCCGGTCGTAACGATCGCGCCACCCCCGTCGGGCAAGCGGTGGAGTTCTACCGGGCGCTCCGCGAGCACGGGATCCCCACGGAGGTCGTGAAGTACCCGCAGGAGGGTCACGGCGTCGGAGACTTCCCGGCGGTCCTGGATCTGTCGACACGCACGATCGCCTGGTTCGAGCGATTCCTCCCGCCATCCCCCGACAGCCGGTAGGCTTGCCGACCATGACCACGCGTGACGACCTCGAAGCCCTGTCCACCAAGGAGCTCCACGACCGCGCGATCGAGAGCGCCCGGACCCACCTCGACGTCGGATTCCTCTGGCAGCTCGTGAAGGCGCTGCCGGTGGCCGAGGAGATGGTCGGCGACGACGAGCGGAGCAAGGTCGACATCATGCGACCGCTCGCGCTCATCAACGACTTCCTCGACGCGGGCGAAGGAGAGCTCGGCGAGGCGCTCCGTCCGCTCTACGTGACCTACCTCGAGGAGCACGCGGGCTGAGCGGAACCCCCGGGGCGCCCACGGGACCCCTCGCACCGCCGGTGCCGTTCGGCGACGCGCTGCGCTTCTGGATCCGCCTCGGGTTCATCAACTTCGGCGGGCCGAGCGGACAGATCGCCCTGATGCATGCGGAGCTCGTGGACCGCCGCAGGTGGATCGGGGAAGGCAGGTTCCTCCACGCGCTGTCGTTCTGCATGCTCCTGCCGGGTCCCGAAGCACAGCAGCTCGCGATCTACATCGGGTGGCTCATGCACCGGACGCGCGGTGGGATCGCGGCCGGGGTGTTCTTCGTACTCCCGAGCTTCTTCCTGATGCTCGCCCTTTCCTGGACGTACGCGGCACACGGCGAGGTGACCTGGATCGCGGGCGTGTTCGCGGGCCTGTCCGCGGGCGTGCTCGGGATGGTCGTGGCGGCGCTGCTCAGGATCGGCGGGCGATCGTTGCGCAACGCCTTCGCGTTCGCGATCGCGGCCGCCGCGTTCACCGGCATCTTCCTGGTCGGCGTGCCGTTCCCCGTGGTGGTGCTGGCGGCCGCGGGGCTCGGGTACATCCTCGCGCGCCTGCGGCCCGAACTGGTGTCGGTGCCGGCTGAGCTCGGCGACGACCACGGGGCGGCGATCGACGACGCCGCCGTGTCAGCGCCGCACACCGTGCCGTCGACCCGTCGCGCCGTGAAGGTGCTGGCCGTCGGCCTCGCGGTGTGGTGGCTCCCGCTCCTGGCGGTGATCGCGTGGCGCGGCACCGGAGACGTCTTGAGCCAGGAAGCGGTCTTCTTCAGCACCGCGTCGATGGTGACCTTCGGCGGCGCGTACGCGGTCCTCGCCTACGTCAACCAAGCGGCGGTCTATCGCTTCGGCTGGCTGGGGCCCGGCGACGTGGTGGCGGGGCTCGGCCTGGCCGAGTCGACCCCGGGACCCCTGATCATGGTCACGCAGTTCGTCGGCTTCCTGGCGGCGTACCGGTTCCACGGCGATCTCTCCCCGGGCGTGGCCGGGGTGCTCGGCTCGCTCGTGACGGTGTGGGCGACGTTCGCGCCCTGCTTCATGTGGATCTTCCTCGGAGCGCCGTTCGTGGAGCGGATCCGTGGGCGCAGGCGGCTCGGGGCGGCCCTCGGCGCGGTGACGGCCGCCGTCGTCGGGGTGATCGCGAGCCTGGCGCTCACGTTCGGGGTGCAGGTGCTCTTCGACACGGTGAGCCACCGGCAGCCGTTCTTCGTCCCGGTGCCGGTCCCCCACCTCGGCACCCTCGATCCGTGGGCGCTCGCGATCGCGGTGGGGGCGTTCATCGCCCTTCGCCGCTCCTCGATGAACCCCGCCGTGGTCGCCGTCGGGTGCGGGCTCGTCGGGCTGCTCCGCGCCCTCGTGGCCTGACCGTTAGGCTCGCGCGATGAGCGAACTCCGGGAGCTCGCCGACTACCGGGACGAGTTCCCCGTGGTCGAGCGGAAGTCCTACCTGATCAGCGCGTCGCTCGGCCCGATCTCGGGGCGCTCGCGCGCCGCCGTCGACGGCTACCTCGATGCGTGGGCGGCCAAGGGCGCGCCCGACCATGTGTGGCTCGAGGACATCTTCCCGGCGATGGGGGCGCTCAAGCGATCGTTCGCGACGCTCGCGGGGTGCGACGCCGACGAGGTGGCGCTGACCACGAACATCTCGATCGCGCTGTCCACGATCGCGTCGTGCCTGGATCTGTCGGGCCCCCGGAACCGCGTGATCCTGTCCGAGCTCGACTTCCCTACCGACGGCCACGTGTGGCTCGCATGGGCCCGAAGGACGGGTGCCGAGATCGTCTGGCTGCGCTCCCCCGACGGCCTCACGATCCCGATCGAGGCCTACGACGACGCGATCGACGACCGCACGGCGCTCGTGATGGTGAACCGCGTCCTCTACCGCTCCAGCGCGCTCGTGGACGCGAAGGCGATCTGCGCGATCGCACGGGAGCGCGGGGCCCTCTCGTTCGTCGACGACTACCACGGTCTGGGGATCGTGCCCCTGGATCTGCATGACCTCGGGTGCGACCTCTACGCGGCCGGCTCGTTGAAGTGGATGTGCGGCGGGCCCGGGATGGCGTTCCTCTACGCGCGGCGAGACCTGCTCCCCACGCTCGAGCCCGCGCTCACGGGATGGTTCGCGACCCGCGAGCCCTTCTCGTTCGACACCGAGCACCTGGCGTACCACCCGACGGCACGGCGGCTCGAACACGGCACCCCGCCCGCGCCCGTCTTCTTCATCGCGCAGGGCGGTCTGGAGATCATCGCCGAGGTGGGCGTCGAGCGGATCCGCGAGCGGCAGGGCGAGCTCACCGACCACGTGATCGCGCGGGCCGACGCGGCGGGGCTGCCCGTGCGGACGCCGAGAGACCGGCGAGCGCGTGGGGGCGTCGTGAACGTCGGAGTGGGCCCCCGCGCGGGCGAGATCTGCCACGCGCTGCTCGCCCGCGACATCTGCACCGACTTCCGCGGTGACGGGCTGCGCATCAGCCCGCACTTCTTCAACACGGAGGCCGACATCGACCGGTGCTTCGATGCGCTCGCGTCGCTGGTCCCGGAGCGACCTGCCGGGCCGGGCGAGCGACCGGAGCCGAGCTAGCGACCCGCGTCGCGCCGGAACACGATCCGGCCCGCCCGCACCACCAGCCCGATGTCGCCGAGCGCGCCGGGATCGCCGACCGGGCTGTCGGTGGCCAGGATCAGATCGGCGGGCGCCCCGGGCTCGATCGGCGCCCTCGTCAGGGCCGCGAGCATCGCGTCGGCGTCGAGGCCCGCCTCGCGCAACAGGTGCAGCTCGCCCGTATGGATCCCCGAGGGGATCGGGCCGTTGCCGAGATCGGTGCCGTAGACGACCACGCCGCCCGCCGCGTGGAACCGGCGGAGGTTGTCGAGCGCGGTAGCGAGCCACGGCATCTGACCGCCGTCCTGATGGATCGCGAGCGTCGACACCCACCGCATCCGCTCGGCGGCCATCGCGATCACGTCGTCCCCCAGCCGGTGCGTCCACGGGGTGTGCGCGAGCTCGTCGACGCCCGCGCCCAGGGCCCGCTCGACCTGCCCCTCGCCCTGGGCATGCGCGGTGACCGGGACGTCGGCCTCCCGTGCCGCGTCGCAGATCGCGAACAGCGCCGCGTCGGAGGGCGTGGGGCCCTGCTCGGCGTTCAGCGAGACCTTGATCGCGGCCGCGCCCTGCCCGACGAGCCGAGCGACGGCGGCGGCAGATCCCTCGGCCGTCGTCACCTCGAGCGCGGTCCCCGCCGGCGCCCAGCGTTCGGCCGAGGGATAGCCGCCGGGCCCGGTGAGCATCGGACCGGCCGCGCGGATCAGCGGACCGTTGAACCCGGGGAGCTCGGAGGCGTCGGCAAGGGCGAAGATCCGATCGGCCGGCCACGCGAGATCGCGCACCGCGGTCACGCCCCGCTGCAGCATCGCCACCGGGTCCCCGAGCTCGATGTGCACATGCCGGTCGGCGGCCGCCGGCATGAGGAACCCGCCGACCGCGACGACCTCGGTGTCGTCGGGCACCGCGTGCGGCGCGCCGACGGCGACGATCGTGTCGCCGTCGCAGTCGACCTGCACCTCGGGGACGAGCCGTCCCCGGCCCAGCCACGCGAGGGGCGCGCGGATCGTGAGCCCCGGCATCAAACGCCGACGCCGGCTTCGCGGAGCGCCTTCAGCTCCTTGCGCAGGTCGTGAACCTCGTCGCGGATCCGCGCCGCGTACTCGAAGCGCAGGTCCTTGGCGGCCTCGTGCATCTCGTCCTCGAGGCTCGCGATCAGCCGCTCCAGTTCCTCGGTCGGCATCTCAGGATGGCTCGCCTTCGCGCGTCGCTGCCGCCGCGGCACGGTCTCGCCCTCGCCGCCGCCGCGCATCGACTGCAGGATGTCGGTGATCTTCCGCTTGATCGTCTGCGGGTCGATGCCGTGCTCCACGTTGTGGGCCAGCTGGATCTGGCGCCGCCGCTGGGTCTCGCCGATCGCCAGCTTCATCGAGTCGGTCACCTGATCGGCGTACATCAGCACCGTGCCGTCGACGTTGCGCGCCGCCCGCCCGATCGTCTGCACGAGCGAGGTCTGCGACCGCAGGAACCCCTCCTTGTCGGCATCGAGGATCGCCACGAGCGAGACCTCGGGCAGGTCGAGGCCCTCGCGCAGCAGGTTGATCCCGACGAGCACGTCGAACTCCCCCAGCCTGAGGTCGCGCACGATCTCGATCCGCTGGATCGTGTCGACCTCGGAGTGCAGGTAGCGGACCCGGATCCCCATCTCGACGAGGTAGTCGGTCAGGTCTTCGGCCATCTTCTTCGTGAGCGTGGTGACCAGCACGCGCTGATCTTGCTCGGTGCGGGCACGGATCTCGTCGATCAGGTCGTCGACCTGGCCCTTGGTCGGGCGAACCTGCACCTCGGGGTCCACGAGCCCGGTCGGGCGCACGATCTGTTCGACGATGCGATCGGACACCCGCAGCTCGTACGGCCCGGGCGTCGCCGACATGAAGACGAGCTGATCGACGCGCTCGTTGAACTCATCGAACCGGAGCGGCCGGTTGTCGATCGCGCTGGGGAGCCGGAAGCCGTATTCGACGAGGTTGGACTTGCGGGACAGGTCGCCTTCGTACATGCCGTGGAGCTGGCCCAGCGTCACGTGCGATTCGTCGAGCACGACCAGGTAGTCGTCGGGGAAGTAGTCGAGGAGCGTGTACGGCGCGCTGCCCGCCTGGCGGCCGTCGAGGTGGCGCGAGTAGTTCTCGATCCCGCTGCAGAACCCGACCTCGCGCATCATCTCGAGGTCGTAGTTCGTGCGCATGCGGAGCCGTTCGGCCTCGAGGAGCTTGCCTTCGCCGTCGAGCTTGGCGAGTCGCTCCTGCAGCTCCTGTTCGATGTCGACGAGCGCGCGCTTCATGCGCTCCTCGGACGTCACGTAGTGCGAGGCCGGGAAGATCGTGAGGTCGACCATGTCGTCCTTGATCAGCTCGCCCGTGACCGGGTCGAACTGCGAGATCTTCTCGACCGTGTCGCCCCACCATTCGATCCGGTATCCGCGGGTCTCGTAGGGCGGGAAGACCTCGAGCGTGTCGCCCTGCACTCGGAAGGTGCCGCGGGCCCGGCTGACGTTGTTGCGCTGGTACTGGATGTCGACGAGCCGCTGCATCGCGAACTCGAGCGGGATGTCGGTGCCCTTGTACGGACGCAGGATCTGCCCCTCGTACTCCTCGGGCGAGCCCAGGCCGTAGATGCACGAGACGCTCGCCACGATCAGGACGTCGCGGCGCGCGAGCAGCGCCGCGGTGGCCGAGTGCCGGTGCCGCTCGATCTCCTCGTTGATCGAGCTGTCCTTCTCGATGTAGGTGTCGGTGGACGCGATGTAGGCCTCGGGTTGGTAGTAGTCGTAATAGCTGACGAAGTACTCGACCGCGTTGTCGGGGAACACCTCGCGGAACTCGTTCGCGAGCTGGGCGGCGAGCGACTTGTTCGGCGCGATCACGAGTGTCGGCCGTTGCACCTGCTCGATCACGTGCGCGATCGTGAAGGTCTTGCCTGTCCCGGTGGCGCCGAGCAGCGTGATGTGCGGCTCGCCGGCGTTGACGCCCTCGACCAGCTGCTCGATCGCCTTGGGCTGGTCGCCGGCGGGCCGGAACTCGGACGCGATGCGGAACGGTTGCATCCGGCCAGTCTAGGCCACGCGACGTCACGGCCCGTCGGGCCTTGCGCGCTCCCGTTCGCCGGTGTCACACTCGCCCCGGTTGTCGCCTCCGGCAACGTCCCCGATCAGGAGGTTCCTGATGCGCCGCACGGTTCGGATCGCCGCCCTCGGGCTCGTCGCGAGCCTGACGCTCGCCCTCGCGCCCGCAGCCCAGGCTGGCCAGTACATCGGATACCGGGGCACGACGGAGCAGGATCATCGCGCCAGGGCCGTCGTGCACCGGACCGACCTCGGCCGTCTCTTCCTCGTCGGGATCGAGAACGGCTACACGCTCACGTGCGAGGACACCACGACCCAGGAATGGTTCGTCGGCGCGTTCTTCTCGCCCGGCTTCCGGCTCGACGGCAATCGCCGCGTGCACCTCAACGAGAACTGGGGCGACGTCGCGATCCACTACAACGGCCGTCTGGGCTGGCGCGGTGGGACCGGCACCACGAAATGGTCGGTGGCCACGCTGGACGCCGACGAGCAGGCGATGCTCTGCACCTCCGGACGCCAAGGCTGGACCCTCGCGCGGCGTGGGTCGGCACCCGCGCGGCTCGACGGGAAGGACGTGGCGCTGCGGATCGGCTACGCGCGTGTGCGCGTCGGGGCCGGCGGGGTCACGAAACTCGTGCGCTTCCGCCCGCCGCTCGCGCGGTAGCCGCTAGAGCCGGCCGGCGTCGACGATCCGCTGAAGGAACCGCCGCGTGCGGTCCTCCTTCGGGTCGTTGAAGATCTGCTGCGGCGGGCCGTCTTCGAGGATCACGCCCTCGTCGAGGAAGCACACACGGCTCGCGATGTCCCGGGCGAACCCCATCTCGTGCGTCGCGATCAGCATCGTCATGCCGCCAGCCGCGAGCTCGCGGATCACGTCGAGCACCTCGGCGACGAGCTCGGGGTCCAGGGCGCTCGTGACCTCGTCGAGCAGCATGATGTCGGGCTGCATCGCCAGGGCGCGCACGATCGCCACCCGCTGCTGCTGCCCGCCCGAGAGCCGGTCGGGGTATTCGTCGGCCTTGTCGGCCAGGCCGAACCGATCGAGCAACTCGCGAGCGCGGGACGCGGCGTCGGTCTGCGAAAGGTTCAGCACCTCCACGGGGGCGAGCGTGACGTTGCGCATCACTGTCATGTGCGGGAACAGGTTGAACGACTGGAACACGATCCCGATCTGGCGGCGGATCGCGTTCACGTCCACGCCCTGGGCGGTGATCTCCCGCCCGAGCACCGTGATACGACCGGCGTCGATCGGCTCGAGCAGGTTGATGCAGCGCAGCAGCGTCGACTTGCCCGAGCCCGAGGCGCCGATCAGGCAGATCACTTCGTGCTCGGCGACCGTCAGGTCGATCCCCCGCAGGACCTCGAGCTCGTCGAAGCGCTTGTGCAGGCCCTCGATGCGGACGGCCTCGGTGCTCACAGGGCGCTCCCCGCCTGGCGGCGTCTGCGATCCTTCGCGACGAGGGCGTCGACGAGCCGCGTCATCGGCACGGTGATCACCACGTAGACGACCGCGAGGGCGACGTAGGACGTGAAGTTGAACGAGGCGGCGCTGTCGATCCCGGCCGTGCGGAAGGCCTCCGTAAGGCCGACCAAAGAGACGAGCACTGTGTCTTTCTGGAGCCCGATGAAGTCGTTCAGGAGCGGCGGGATCACGCGACGCACCGCTTGCGGCAAGATCACGTAGCGCATCGACTGGCCGCGCGAGAGCCCCAGCGATCGCGCGGCCGCCACCTGGCTGGCGTGCACCGACTCGATCCCCGCCCGATAGACCTCAGCGACGTACGCCGAATACACGAGCACCAACGACACGACCCCCCAGAAGAACACGGAGTCCGGCACGCCCTGGATCCCGAGCGCGGGAACCCCGAACGCGAGCAGGTAGATCACGAGGATCGTCGGGATCCCGCGGAAGAGGTCGGTGTAGAGCACCGCGAGCAGCCGGAGCGGGAAGAAAACCGGCCCGGGAAGGCTCCGCATCACGGCGACGACGAGAGCGAACGCGAGGATCAGTACCTCGGACGCCATGAAGAGCTTGATGTTCACGAGGAACGAACGCACGATCCCCGGGAACGAGGACTTGAACTGCGCGCGGCTGAAGAACGCGGTCTTGACCTCGTCCCAGCCCGGCGAGTTCACGACGATCAGCGACAGCACGAGGAAGAACACAACCGTGCTGGCCACGGCGATCGCGACACTCTTCCCGCCCTCGGCCCGCAGCGGCGCGAACAACTTCGACCCGCGGTCGCCGTTGGTGAGCCGGGGATCCCCGGGCTGGTGCTGGTACAGCTCCGGGCCGGGTGAAGACATGGCCTCACCGCCGCCGGCGCGTTACGTGATCACCGAGTAGTCGAGCTTGGCGAGCCACTGGGCCTGGAGGTCGGCGAGCGTCCCGTCGGACTTCAGCTCCTCGAGCGCGAGGTTCACGCACTCGACGAGCGGGCTGTCCTTGTCGAACGTCATCCCGAAGTACTCGCCGTCGTTCGGGAACTGACCGACGACGACGCCGTTCTCGGCCTGGCCGATCAGCACGTTGACATAGGCGGTCGGGGCGTCCACCACGTAGGCGTCGATCTGCCCGTTGTTGAGCGCCTGGATCACGTCGACGGAGCGGTCGAAGACCGCGGGCTGCTGGTCGGGCTGGACCTGGTCCACGATGTAGGAGTAGCTGGTCGTGCCGATCTGCGCCCCCAGCTTCAGCGGCTTCAGGTCGGCGATCGAGGTCGCGTTAGCCGCGGGCGTGCCCTTGTTGGCGACGAGTGCCTGGTTCACGTCGTAGTAGCCGTCGCTGAACGCCACGACCTGCGCGCGCTCGGGCGAGTACGAGACCTGGCCGAGGTAGAAGTCGTACTCGCGGTTGCCGGGCTTGTAGGACTCGTTGAAATTCACCGGGGTCCAGTTGACCTGGTCGGTGGCCACGCCCAGCTTCTCGGCGATCTGGTACGCGACGGCGCTCTCGAAGCCCTCGCCGCTGGCCGGGTTGCCGGTGCCGCTGTTGGGCTGCGCCGTCCAGTCCCCGTAGGTGCCCGTTCCTGCGAACCAGGGCTGGAACGCGGGGTTGTCCGTGCCGATCGTGAGCGCGGTGGAGTCGAAGAGCGCATCGACATGGTCGGCATAGCACTCGATCGCGGAGGCCGCGGTCGTGCCCGTGTCCCCGGTCGCGCCCGAGGCGCCCACGACGCTGCTGGTGTCGTCGGAACAGGCGGCCGCCACCAGGAACAAAGCCGCCATGCCGATCACGATCTTGCGCATCTCGATGTCCCCTTCGAACGTCCCGACCGACGTCCGGCGATCCCCTCCGCCGGCACGCGCGGAGCCTAGCAGACCTACTTCCGCGGCTCCCAGGAGAAGAAGCGCGTGGCGAGGACGAGCCCGAACAGGCCCCACGCGGCGATCACGATCAGATCCGACCAGTCGAACGGGAACGCCCGCAGGAGCCCGTGGCCCGTCGGGACCATCACGTTGCCGAGGAACCCGGCCCGCATCGCCTCGGCGAAGTGCTTCACGGGGAACACGTTGCCGACGACGACCATCCACCCCGGCGCGCTGTCGTCGAGCGGAATGAAGATGCCCGAGAGGAAGAGCAAGGGAAGGATCGTGGCGTTCACGATCGGCGGCGCAGCGTCGGCGTTGGGGATCGCGCCGCTGATCGCGAGCGCGAGCGCCGCGAACGCCAGCGATCCGACCAAGAACGTCAGCACGAACTCCAGGAGCGGCACACCGGTCGGGAACGGCGAGTCGTAGACCAACCGGCCGAACACCAGCATGATCACCACGAGGAGCGCGCCCACCACCATGCCGTGAAGCACGCGCGACGAGAGATAGGCGCCCGAGGGAAGCGGCGTCCCGTGGAGACGCTTCAAGATCCCCTGGTCGCGCGCGAACGTAGTCGTCATCGCGATGTTCGTGTAGCAGGCCGAGATCACGCCGAACGCTGCCATCGCGCCCACGAAGTACGTCGACTGCTTCAGGTCGATC
>JANLXF010000202.1:0-5165 GCA_031364965.1 Actinomycetes bacterium
GGGGAGCAGGTTGCCCGACTGCAAGACGGTGCCGATCCGCGTCGCGCGCAGGAAGGAGCGCTCGCTATCTAAGAGATCACCGATGTCGCGGCCATCGAAGATCACCGTGCCTCCATCAGGGACCATCAGGCCGGCGATCAACGCAATGATGGTCGACTTGCCGCTGCCCGACGGTCCCTGCAGACACGTGATCTCCCCTCGATGCAGCTCGAGATGGAGATCTTGGAACACGATCGTCGTCTCGCTCGGATTGCGGTACGCCTTCGACACCCCGTGCAACCGCACAAGGGCGTCCGGCATCGGGATCGCCTCACTCGTGGCCGCGCTCACTGCGCCCGCCTCGCCTTCGTCGTGCCGTAGAAGTCCGGGTACGCCCTGGCCGCACGTCGATCGATCTGCAATGCGCTCGCACTGGCCGCTGCCAGCCCGCCGGGGCTGAGCCGGATCGTGTTGATCAGCAGTTCGGTATCGTCGTGTCGGCTATCGCCCTGAGGTTCGTTGCGGATCTGCCCCAACCCGAACGCGTAGTACTTCAACTCGTTGTTGGGCCCCGTTTTTGTGCCTTCGCGGGTGACCAGCACGTTGTCGAAGCAACCGAACGGGACACACAGCGTCTCGGTCGTCACGAACTCCGCGACCGACTCCTCTCCGGGGTGTTGCGTGATGACCCATGGAGGCGACATCGCGGGGTCCGCCGGCATCAAGATGCCAGCGTTCCCGTGATCGATACCGCTCATCCACACTTCGTCGACCTCGACGAAGCGGCCCGCCTCCCACGCCTCGGTGGCACCTCCCATGATCCAGAGGTTGCCGATCTTGTCTTGGGCGACGTAGTCGAGCGATCGCTGAGTCACCTGGCCGACGCCCGTCTCGTAGTCGAACACCGCCAGCGTCGGCACGCCGTCGATCCACCGGATGACGTCGGTCACGGTCTTGATCACCCGATACGGCACCTTGCGGTTGCCGATCAGCGTGGTGCCTTCCGTGACCAACTGCGTTCCGGGCGTCAGGGGGAACCATTTGTTGCCGGCAGTCCGTGGATCCACGAAGTTCGACGGGTCGAACGGAGTCTCGTGGTATGAGGCCGGAGCCGGGGTCCCGTTCGCCCCGAACGTGCAGCTGCTCGCGAGCAGGGTCACGACCAGGACCCATGGGGCCGTGACGATACCCAGCCTCCGGGGGGACGGGACGATCGTTCGCACCCAGACGCGCGCGCTAGACATGCACCCCGTCGATCGACGTTCTGTCGAACCGCGCCTTCCGCTCATGATGGGCAAACCTAAGCACTGCAACCTGAAGAAGAGCTGAATGCGAACTTCCGGGCGCAGGGATACGAGGTCGCGTGGTCGCCCGATTCCACTCGCGTCGCGGTGTGGGACGAGTACTCCTGGGACGAAGACGGCGTGGGCAGGTTCACGATCGGCATCTACGGGGTCGATGGCACTCGCGAGACGCAGATCGCGATGCCGCCTGGATGGGAGCCGTCCAGCGAGCGCGGCCCGATCTGGACGCCGGACGGCGGGTCGCTGATCGTGAACCATCTCGAGATACCCGTCGACGGCGGTACCCCACGGGAGCTCCCCTTCCCGATACTGTTCCGGACTCGATCCGGAGGGTGGTGGGACGCTGCGCTAGCCTACTCGCCTGACGGATGCCGGGTCGCGTACGGCACGCGCGATCAGGATGAGAAGGAGACTGGCATGGGCGTACGCGTCGACCTGAACATCTCGCTGGACGGCTACGGCACGACCGAGGGCGGTACGCCGGACAACCCGTTCGGGGAGGACTGGCACAAGCTTACGGCAGCCTATGTCGCCACGCGCACGTTCCGCGAACGGGTCCTCCACGACACGTCGGGCGAGGGCACGACCGGCGTCGATGACCGCTACGCCACGGCCTACTTCGAGGGTGTCGGCGCCGAGATCATGGGCGCCGGGATGTTCGGGTTCCACACGTTCCCTGACGATCCGGACTGGAAGGGCTGGTGGGGCGACGAGCCACCGTTCCACGTGCCGGTGTTCGTACTCACGCACCGCGCGCTCGAGTCGATCGAGATGGGCGGTGGCACGACGTTCCACTTCGTCACGGCGTCTCCGCCGGAGATCCTCGCGGAGGCCACCGCCGTCGCCGGCGGGAAGGACGTGCGGGTCGGGGGCGGCGTCAGCACCGTGCGCGAGTTCCTGAAGGCCGGTCTCGTCGACCGGTTGCACGTGGCGATCGCGCCCATCCTCCTCGGTCGCGGGATCAACCTGTGGGACGGCCTCCGCGGGTTCGAGGACGGCTGCCAGGTCCACGCCGAGACCGCCGAGAGCGGCACCGTGCACCTCACGTTCGAACGGGCGCCGCTGGATCCCCGGGAGTGAGCGTGTCCGCAACGTTCTCATCCTCGCGCCCACGAGTCGTCGAGGCCCGTTGACCCGTCCTCCGCTCGAGCTCACGCGCACGCAGATCCTTTCGTTCCGTCGGCGGGCCGGCGCGCTCGACGAGCGACTTCCCCGCGGACGCCGTTCACTCCGGCGAGCGGCCTGGGCCGGCCTGCAGGACAGCATGCCCCGCGCGGCGCTCCTGTCGATCCACGCGCGCGTCGAGGGCACTCGTCCCTCGACCTGGGAAGACCCGTCGCTCGTCCAGCTCTGGGGGCCGCGACACCACGCCTACGTGATCGCGGCGCGCGACCTTGCGGTTCTTCTCGCTGGGCAGGCTGCCGGACGAGGCCAAGGGCCTGCAGATCGCGGAAGATCTGGCCGCCCGCCTGGCCACGCTGCTCGGCAGCGGGGCCATGAGCTACGCAGCGGCGGGAGATGCGCTCGGCGTCGATCCCAACCAACTCAGGTACGCGGCGCCGACCGGGACGGTCGCGATCCGGTGGGACGGCGCGCGACGGCCCACGATCTGGGCGGTATCGCGACCCGAGGTCGACCCGCGCGACGCGCGCCTCGAGCTCGCGCGCCGGTACCTGCACGTCTTCGGTCCCACCACGCCCGGGTCGTTCGTCGCGTGGGCGGGGATCGGCCCGCGTCACGGTACGGCCGCGTTCGCCGCGCTCGCCGGGTCGCTGGTCCCGGTGCGCACGCCGATCGGCGACGCATGGATACTCGGGCGTGACGAAGCGGCGTTCCGTGCCACCCCGGGAGCCGCGGCTCCCGCCCGGCTCCTCCCGAGTGGCGACGCCTACTTCCTCCTGCAGGGTGCCGATCGCGAGCTGCTGGTCCTCGACGCCGATCGTCGTGGTCTGCTCTGGACCCCGCGGGTGTGGCCCGGCGCGCTCCTCGTCGATGGCGAGATCGTCGGGGCCTGGCGACGCGCCCACGCGGTCGTAACGATCGAGCCCTGGCGCCGTCTCTCGCGCGCGGCGCGCGGCGTGGTCGAGGCGGAGGCGGCGTCCTTGCCCCTGCCGGGGGCCGAAGGACAGATCGTCGTCCGCTGGGCGTGAACCGGTTCGACGGGTCCAGCCCAGCCGCGTACGCTTCTGCCTCGTGACCCACCGGGTACCGATGGGTCGGGCAGCAGGAAGGTGGGCCGGATGAAGCGATTCGAGGAACGCGTCACGATCGGAGCGCCGGCTGATCGTGTGTTCGACTACGTGGCCGACATGACCACCCACGCGGAGTGGTCGGGGAACGATCTGCAGGTGACGAAGTCGAGCGAAGGACCGGTGGCGGTGGGGACCGTGTACGACACCACGGCCAAGCAGTTCGGGACGCAGCGCGAGCAGAGCACCGTGACCGAGATGACGCCGGGCCGGACCTTCGCGTGGGATTCCCGGGGTGCTCTCGGACGTGCCCACCACGGCTTCGAGCTGACGGGCCAGGAAGGGTCGACGACCGTCGCGAAGTCCGCCGAGATCGTGGAGCCGACCTTCCTGGCCAAGCTGACGGGTTGGAAGCTCGGTAAGGACATCCCCGCGGGGCTCCATCGCGATCTGGAGCGGATCAAGGCTCACCTGGAAGGCTCCGCGGGCTGAGCCCCGATCCGGTTTACATCCCCTAGCGGATGCCGGGCAACTCCGGATAGGGTTGCGGTCCGCAGCCCGCACCGTCTGTGATGGAGGGGATCGTTGCCCAAGGGACGTCGAACCGGGGGCATGCTGGCGACGGTGTCGGCTGGCATCGTGATCGGCATCGTCGAGGTGGTCCTCGCGATCTCGTTCGCCGCACTCGTGTTCGGGGGCTACCTCGATCAGGCCCTGCCCAAGGGGATCGGCATCTACCTCGTGGCCGCGTCCTTGACGCTCGCGATCCTCGCCTGGAGGGCAGGCGTGCGGGGCGTGGTGGGAAGCGTGCAGGACGCGGCGGCGGCGGTCCTCGCGATCGTGGCGGCGAGCGCGGCCCTCGACACGTTCGGGGGCGTCGATCAGGCCTTCCTCACGGTCGTCGCCGCGACGGTGGTCGTCACGCTCCTGACCGCGGTGACCTTCCTGCTGCTCGGCACGTTCAGGCTGGGCAACCTCGCGCGGTTCATCCCGTATCCGGTCGTCGGCGGCTTCCTCGCGGGCACCGGACTGCTCCTGTTCAAGGGGGGTCTCCGCGTCGCGGCGAGTCTCGACCTGCAGTGGCGGACGATCCATCAGTTCGTGGACCCCTTCGAGCTGGTCCGGTGGGGCCCCGCCGTCGCGTTCGGCGTGATCCTGCTGGTGGCGACCCGTGTCGTGCGGCGCCCGCTCGTGATCCCGATCGTGCTCGGGTTGGGACTCGTCGCGTTCGCGGTCGGCATGCTCGTGACGGGATCCTCGATCGAGTCGGCCCAAGACGGGCTGTGGCTCCTCGGTCCGTTCCTGTCGACCCGGCTGTGGCAGCTGTGGACCGTTGACGCGCTGAGTGGAGCCGACTGGTCCGCCGTCGTGGGCCAGGCGCCGGGCATCGCGACCACGGTGTTCGTGGCGGTCATGGCGTGCCTGTTCAACGTGGGTGGCGTCGAGCTGCTGCTGCACACCGATCTCGATTCGAACGAGGAGCTCCGAGACGCGGGCTGGGTGAACGTCGCCACCGGCCTGTTCGGCGGCATCCCGGGCTACCACGCGCTCAGCCTGACCGCGCTCGCTGAGCAGATGGACGTCAACGGGAGGGGCACGGGGTTCGTGGCGGCCCTCGTCCCGCTCACCGCCGTCGTGTTCGGCGCCGGGGTCGTGGGATTGATCCCCAGGATGATCGTGGGCGGAGTTCTGG
>JANLXF010000219.1:0-5886 GCA_031364965.1 Actinomycetes bacterium
TCGAGCCCGGGAGCGCGCCGTCACGCGAGAAGGCGTAGATCATCCGCGAGTTCGCCGTCACCGACGCCATCCCGCAGAAGAACTGCGCGCCCAGCACGATCAGGAGCATGAAGATCGTCAAGCCCTTGCTCGTGGCGTCCAGGAAGATCTGGGCGGGTGCCGCCACGTTCCCGGTGGCGAGCTGGAAGCCGAGGGCGCTCGCGTAGCCGTCGGCGCCCTGCACCGCGTACCAGACGCCCATCAGCAGGATGTAGCCGAACACCACCGAGATGATCACCGATCGGTAGACGCCCTTGGGGCCGGAGATGTCGGCCTGGTGCGTCTCCTCGGTCATGTGCGCGGAGGCGTCGTATCCCGTGAGCGTGTATTGGGCGAGCAGCAGCCCGATCAAGAAGATGTAGACCTTCGAGCCGAAGAAGCCGCCGGTGAATCCCGACCCGTTGATGAACCCGGGGATCGTCGAGGGATCGGTCGCGTCCTTGCTCAACGAGAAGATCGTGCCGAAGCTCGTGTGCTGATCGGGCACCACGAACAGGATCCCGAAGATCACCAGGACTCCGACCACGTGCCACCAGACGCTGACGTCGTTGAGCATGGCCACCAGCCGGATCCCGAACGTGTTCATCAACCCGTGGATCGCGAGCACCCCGGTATAGGACCCCACCAGGATCAGCCGCGTGACCTCGACGTCGAACGCGATATTGAGGAAGGCGCAGAAGAACGCGGCGAATCCGAAGTCGATGCCTGCGGTGACGGCGACCTGACCGAGGAAGTTGAACCAGCCCGTGAACCACGCCCATGCGGCCCCGTTCTTCGGGGCGAGCTTCGCCGACCAGTAGTAGAGGCCGCCCGCGGTCGGGTAGCTCGAGCACACCTCCGCCATCGCGAGCGCGACGAACGTGACCAAGAGTCCGACGATCGGCCAGCCGTATGCGGCGCTCGCCGGGCCCCCGATCACCATCCCGTACCCGAACAGTGTCAGGCACCCCGAGAGGATCGAGATGATCGTGAACGAGACCGCGAAGTTCGAGAACGCGCCCATCCCTCGTTTGAGTTCTTGGGCGTACCCCATCTCGTGGAGTCGTTCGGTGTCGGTCTTGGCACCCGACGTGGGCATATCGGCCATACTCACCCTCCTCTCGGTCGAGTCGCAGGGCTGAGACGGTTGGTCTCCCCCCGCGAGACGCTGGCGGTATCAGATGCCTCTACGGACGCGTCGTCAAGTCGGCAAGAGCGAAGCGGGTGCCTGGCCCAGTGAAACGAGGTCGACGCCGCCGGCGCGACCGGCCAGGATGAAGCGTGACAAACCCCTGAGGAGGAGCCATGGGCGACCGGGTCGCGGGCAAGGTGTGCATCGTCACGGGGGCGGGCTCGGGTATCGGTCGGGCGTCGGCCATCCGGCTCGCCGAGGAGGGAGCTCGCGTCACGGTCGTCGATATCGACGAGGACTCGGTGCGCGAGACGGCCGCAGGGATCGGCGAGGCGGCCTTCCCCGTGGTGGCCGATGTGTCGAACGATGCGCACGTACGTGCCTACACCGACGACACGGTCGCGCGATGGGGCCGCCTGGACGTCGCGTTCAACAACGCGGGAGTCAACCTTCCCACGGTGTTCCACGAGGCGCCCGACGACCTGATCGAGCGGACACTCGCCGTCAATCTGAAGGGCGTGATCTACGGCTGCCGCGCCGCGATCCCGCTCATGCTGGCGCAGGGCGGGGGCTCGATCATCAACACGGGGTCGGTGAACTCGCTCGTGTCGGAGCCGTTCCTGTCGATCTACGCGGCCACGAAGGGCGGCATCCTGATGCTGTCCAAGTCGATCGCGCTCGACTACGCGAAGCAGGGGATCCGGTGCAACTGCCTCTGCCCCGGCTGGGTCGACACCCCGGTGAATCACGCGCACGCGGAGATGCTCGGCGGGCTCGAGCAGGTGTACGCGACGATCGATTCGTTCCAACCGATCGGGCGCCCGGGCGAGCCGCGCGAGATCGCGAACGTCGTGCTCTTCCTGGCGAGCGACGAGTCCTCGTTCATGACGGGTTCGGCGGTCGTGGCCGACGGCGCCATGACGGCGCAATGAATCAGTCCTCGGGCGTGACGTACGCCGCCGTGATCCCGCCGTCCACGATGAGTGACGCGCCCGTCATGTAGGACGCGTCGTCGCTGGCGAGGAAGAGCGCAGCCTTGGCGAGCTCCTCGGCCTGCCCGAGGCGTCCCATGGGGATGTGCACGAATCGGCGTTGCTTCTTCTGCTCGTCCGAGAGCAGCTGCATCAACAGCGGCGTCTCGATCGGACCCGGACAGAGCGCGTTGCAGCGGACCCCCTTGCGCGCGTACTCAACGGCGATCTCCCGCGTCATCGCCAGCACGGCGCCCTTGGACGCCGTGTAGGCGGTCTGCGACGTCGCCGCGCCGAGCCACGCCACGAACGAGGCGACGTTGATGATCGACCCGCCACCGCCGGCGATCATCGCCGGGACGCCGTACTTGCACCCGAACGCCACACCCTTGACGTTGACCGCCAGGGTCAAGTCCCAGATCGTCTCATCCGTCGAGTCGACCGAGCCGTCCTCGGGAAGCATCACGCCGGCGTTGTTGTAGAGCACGTCGAGCCGCCCGAACCGATCGACGGCGGCGTCCACCATCGCCTTGGCGTCGGCTTCCTTGGACACGTCAGCGTGCACGTAGAGGGCGTTCCCGCCTGCACGCTCGATCTCCGACGCCGTCGACGCGCCCGCCTCGTCGTTGAGGTCGGTGAGCACCACTGCGGCGCCTTCGGATGCGAACAGCTCACCCGCGACCCTGCCCATCCCACTGGCACCACCGGTGATCAAGGCGACCTTGCCTTCGAGACGCATCCGGAGCCCTCCTCGTCGTTCGACCGTCGGCAAGCCTACGCGCAAGCCGGTACCGTGTGCCGGGTGTTGGTCGTGGCGACGGAAGACGTGGCGGAGTTCGTGCAGACGAACGGCGGGATGCTGTGGGTCTGGCTCGATCCCCACGGCGGGATGGGCGGCCCCGCGACGATCTACCTGATCGCGGCGACGGAGTTTCCCGGAACGACGAAGGCGACGAGCAAACTGCGGAGCGCCCGGAGGGAACATCGTTTCAAGCGCTACCCCGCCGAGGGCTTCGAGCTCCGTTTCGATCACGGCAAGTTCGATCCGCCCGACGAGCTCCACCTCGTGATGAAGCGGTTCCCGAAGCGTCGGATCGACGCCTTCTGGGACGGCAAGATCTTCGTCGACGCGGACCTGCCCGAGCGGTGAGCGGAGGATCCATGACCGAGCTGATGAACCTGGGCGGAGAGCGCGTGCCCGCCGCCGATGGCGCCACCTTCGAGGTGATCGAGCCGTCGACGGGCGCGGCGATGGCCGAGGTCGCGACGGGGAGCCCCGAGGACGCCCGCCGGGCGGTCGAGATCGCCGAGCGGGCGTTCGAGGACGGCGCGTGGCGGCGCATCAGCGCCCGCGAACGGGGCCGGCTGCTGATGAGGGCGTCGTTCCTCATACGGGACCGTCAGGAAGACCTTGCGCGACTCGAGGCACGCAACGGGGGCAAGCCGATCTCGTCGGCCCGCGCCGAGATCGACATCGTGGCCAACGTGTTCGAGTACTGGGGCGGGGCCGCGAACAAGATCATGGGGGAGTCGATCCCGATCGTGCCGCCCGGGATCGACGTCACGATCCGCGAGCCGGTGGGGGTCTGCGCGCTGATCACCCCGTGGAACTTCCCGGCGGTGATCGCCTCGTGGAAGATCGCGCCGGCCCTGGCGTGCGGCAATACGGCGGTGGTCAAGCCCGCCACGCAGACACCGCTCACGGCGCTGGCGATCGCCGACATCTTGTACGAGGTCGGCCTGCCCGCGGGGACGCTGAGCGTGGTGCCCGGTCCCGGGTCGACCACGGCCGGCGCCCTGATCGCGGATCCGCGCGTCGCGAAGATCTCGTTCACCGGCTCCACCGAGGTGGGGACGGCCGTGATGCAGGAGGCCGCGAAGCACATCACGCGGGTGTCGCTGGAGCTCGGCGGCAAGTCGGCCAACGTGGTCTTCGCCGATGCTGATCTGGACGCCTGCATCCCGAGGTCGATCTGGTCCGTCTTCGACAACGCGGGCCAAGACTGCTGCGCGCGGTCTCGCACGTTCGTGCAGCGCCCGATCTACGACGAGTTCGTCGCTCGTTTCGCGGAGGCGACCGAGTCGATCGTGGTGGGGGAGCCGCTCGACGAGGCCACCGAGATGGGGCCGCTGATCAGCGAGGGCCAGCGTGCCACGAGCCTTCAGTACCTCGCTCTGGGCGAGGAGGCGGGCGCCCGCAGGGTCGTCGGCGGGGAGGTGCCCGAGGGCCCCGGCTCCTTCATGCGGCCCGCCGTGCTCGCCGATGTCGCCAACGACATGCGCGTGGCGCAGGAAGAGATCTTCGGGCCGGTCTCCTGCGTGATCCCTTTCGACGCCGAGGAGGACGCGATCCGGATGGCGAACGACTCGCCGTACGGACTCTCGGGCTCGGTCTGGACCCGCGATCTCGGCCGCGGGATCCGCGTGGCCAAGGGCATCCGCACGGGCGTGATCAGCGTGAACTCGTCCTCGAGCGTGTTCACGGAGGCGCCGTTCGGCGGCTACAAGCAGAGCGGGATGGGCCGTGAGATGGGGATGCACGCCGCGGCGCTCTACACCGAGGTCAAGAACATCTACCTCAGCGAGGAGTGACGTGGCGGGGTCGCACGCATCACGAGCCGAGGCCGACGGCTCCGGCTCGACCCCTCGGTACACTGCAACCCATGGCTGATCTTCCCGTAGAACTCCAGAGCCGACCGCCGCGCAAGCCCGGACAGGACCCCACCGCGACGCTCACGATGGACGCGTACCTGCGTATCAAGGCAGAGCTCGAGGAGCTCACGACCACCGGACGCGAGCAGATCACCGAGAAGATCAAGATCGCGCGAGAGCACGGCGACCTCAAGGAGAACGCGGAGTACCACGCGGCCAAGGACGAACAGGGCCTCATGGAGTCGAAGATCCGCAAGCTCCAGCAGATGCTGCGAGATCCCGAGATCGTCGAGACGCCCGCGCGATCGGACTCGGTCGGCGCCGGGATGCTCGTGACGATCCGTCCGCTCGACGAAGCCGACCCCGACGACGAGACCTACCTCCTGGCCGAGCACGCCGAGGAGAAGGCGCCGGGCGCGCGCACCGTGACCACGACCTCGCCGCTCGGCACGGCGCTCCTGGGCGCGGCCGTGGGGCAGGAGGTCGTGTACGAGGCTCCCGGTGGCAGCTTCCGCTACGAGGTGGTCTCGTTCGAACCTCACGCCGGTAAGTGATCCCGTGACCGCAGCCCCTGGGCACCCGGAGCGGGAGGCGGCCCGCGTGCGCGACATGCCGGCGCCTCGTAAGAACGAGAGCGCGGCCGGCGGCGCGATGCAGATCTTCGCGTGGCCGTATCGCGCGATCCTCGCGTTCTTGATCTGGACGGGTGTGTGGCCCTGGCAACTGACCCTGGCCTCGCTGGTGTTGAACGTGCTGTGTGGCTGGCGCATCGTCGAAGGGGACTGGCTGGTGGCGGGCCTCCTGCTGCTCGCGGCCGGGCTCGCCGACGTCTTCGACGGGTCGGTGGCGCGCCATCGCGGGATCGCCGGGCGCTCCGGCGCCTTCCTCGACTCGGTGCTCGACCGCGTCTCCGACATGATCTTGTTCTCGTCGGTGTTCTGGGTGCTGGCGTCTCGTGGCGAGACGTTCCAGGCGGTCCTGGCCCTTGTCGGTCTGGTCCTGAGTCTGTCGGTGAGCCATATCCGGGCCGAGGCAGAGGCCGTCGGCGTGCAGCTCACGGAGGGGTTCTTCCAGCGCCTCGAGCGGTTCCTGCGGGCGCAGGTGCCGGCGAAC
>JANLXF010000157.1:0-33240 GCA_031364965.1 Actinomycetes bacterium
GGCGCGACGTCGCCGACGTCGACCCGCACCGGCCCGCGATCGACGAGGTGTTCTTCCCGTGCCCCGAGTGCGGAGACGAGAGCCGGCGGGTCCCCGAGGTGATCGACACGTGGTACGACTCCGGCGCGATGCCGTTCGCCCAATGGGGTTACCACCCGGATCTGGGGCGAGGCATCGAGGAGTTCGAACGGCATTTCCCCGCCGATTTCATCTCCGAGGCGATCGACCAGACGCGCGGGTGGTTCTACACGCTGATGGCCGAAGGCGTCTTGCACTTCGACTCGACGGCGTATCGCAACGTCGTCTGCCTCTGGCACATCATGGCCGCCGACGGGCGCAAGATGTCGAAGTCGCTGGGGAACATGTTCGACCCATGGGAGGCGCTGGACCGTCAGGGCGCCGACGCGCTCCGCTGGTTCATGGTGACGAGCGGCTCGCCCTGGGCGTCACGGCGGATCGGCCACGAAGCTCTCGACGAGGTGGTGCGCCAATTCCTGCTCACGTTGTGGAACGTCTACGTCTTCTTCGTCACGTACGCGAACGCCGAAGGGTTCGACCCGGGTGCCCCGGGGCCTGAGCCGGCGGACCGTCCGCTGCTGGACCGATGGATCCTGTCGCAGCTCCACGCGACGATCGCGGCGGCGCGCCTGGGCCTCGACGGCTACGACGCGACGGGGGCCGGGCGGGCGATCCAGGCGTTCGTGGGCGACCTCTCCAACTGGTACGTGCGGCGGTCGCGCCGCCGGTTTTGGAACCCGACCGGCGCCCGCGACGCCGACACCGACGCCGCGTTCCGCACGCTGTACGAGTGTCTCCTCGCGGTCGCGACCCTGCTCGCGCCCTTCACGCCGTTCGTGGCCGAAGCGCTCTGGATGAACCTCGCGGCGGGCAGGTCGGGCGCGCCCGACTCCGTCCACCTCGCCGACTACCCGGAGCCCGATCCCGCGCTCCGCGCCCCCGCGTTGGACGAGGCGATGGCCGCGGCGCGATCGATCGTGGGGCTCGGCCGCACGATCCGCGTCGAGACCAAGACCAAGGTGCGACAGCCGCTATCCGAGGCCGTCGTGCATTACGCGGGCGATCGCACGGAGCTCGCCGCGCTCCTCGATCTGGTCGCCGACGAGCTGAACGTCAAGGAGGTGCTGTTCGCGGAGTCCGCGGAGGAATTCGGACGGTGGCACGCCAAGCCGAACTTCAAGGTGCTCGGCCCCCGTCTCGGACCCCGCGTGAAGGAGGTCGCCCTCGTCCTCGGCCGTGACGACGGCACGGTCGCGGGGGCGCTCGCGCGTGGCGAGACGTCGACCGTCACCCTCGACGGCGAGGCGCTCACGCTCACCCCCGGCGACGTCGACCTCTCCCAGGAGGTCAAGGCGGGATGGGGGGTCGCCAGCGAGGGCGGCCTGACCGTCGCCCTCGACCTGGAACTGAGCGACGATCTGCGCCACGAGGGCATCGCGCGCGAGCTCGTCCGACTCGTCCAGGATGCGCGCAAGGCCGCGGGACTCGAGGTCGGCGACCGGATCCAGCTCGGCATCCAGGCGGGGCCGACGATCACGCAGTCGATGGCGACGCACCGCGACTACATCGTGGGCGAGACGCTCGCCGTCGAGCTGCTCGCCGGCGAGGTGGAGGGGTACCGGCACGACGCCTCGATCGACGGGGAACCGGTGTCGGTCAGCCTCCGGAAGGCGGGGTACGCGTCGCCTTCCCCTGCTTGAGCGCACCCACCGCAACGCAGACCGTCGCGCCGAACAGCCCCACGACCGCCGCCAACATCGCTGACGCGTTGGCCGGTCCGAGCACCACCACACAGAGTGCGATCGCTCCGAGCACCAGCGAGGCGTAGGCGACGGCGAACCAGCGGGCGGCGGCGCGCTCGTACCGCGGTTCGGCGGTCAGTCCTCGCCCCAGAACAATTCGCGGAGCGATCGATCGCCCTCGACCGGCTCCTCGGCCTCGGAGCGCCCGATCGACGCGGGCTCGGGCTCCTCGAGCCTGAGCGGCTCCTCGGGCCCGGGCGACGCCGCCTCGCGGGGTGTGGCCGCGGCCGGCCCAGCCGAGGGCGGAACGGGCGTGGCTCGTGGCGCACCCGGGGTCGTCGACGGAGCGGCGGGGTCGGACGCCACCTGGCTCCGGGCGGGTGGCGCGCCGGAAACGGCGGCTGCCGGCGCCTGACGCGCCGCCTTTGCCATGCCCTTGACCGATTCGGCGTGGCCCTGGACCAGTCCGGCGAGCCCCTGCAGGAACTCGCGTTCCTTGGCCAGGAACGCCTGGACCGCGGCACGCTCGGCCGGTGACCCGGCGCTCGCGCCGGCCGCGCCCACCGCGCCGGCCCTGGCGCCGTCCATGATCCGGGCGGCCTCGTCGCGCGCGCGCTTGATGATCTCGTCGGCCTGTCGATTCGTATCGTCGAGATCGGCCGTACCGATGCCGGGGCCACCGGGACCGCCCGCACGCAGCCGCTCGTTCTCGGCGATCACGGCCGACATCGCATCGGTGATCTGATCGAGGAACTCGTCCACGTCGCGCATCTTGTAGCCGCGCGTGGACACACGGAACTCCTTCTGCTGGATGTCGAGCGGTGTCAACATCTTGGACGCCGTCGAGGGCGCCGGGGCGGGCGCCGAGAACTCCGTCGCTCCGTCACGCTGGTTCTGGTTCTTCCTCATGGTCCCCTCCCGATCAGCAGAGCGCGCTCCGCAGCACGAAGATGATGATGAACGCCACCAGCACCGACAGATCCACCATCCCCGCCGGTGGCACGATACGCCGAAGGAGCCGCAGCGGGGGCTCGGTGACGTCGAGCAAAAGCTCGAACGCCGAGCGCAGCGGTCCGGTCGCGGGCGGGCGCACGCCCGCCAGTTCCAGCCAGCTGAGCACGACCCGGATCAGCAGCAGGACCGAAAAGACGGTCAGCGCGAGACAGGCAAGGTTCGTGATGGGGTTCGACGCGGCGATCATCGCGCCAGAGGCTAACAGCCCTGACCTCTCGCACCGAACCTCCCGCTCCCCGGGATCGTGCCGGCCCGGTCAGAACTGGTTGTAGAAGGCGCCTCCGGCGATCCGCTCGCGGTCCTCGGCGGACACCTCTACGTCGGCCGGTGTGAGCAGGTAGACGCGGTTGGCCACGAGCTCGATCTTGCCGTCGAGCCCGTACACGAGCCCACTCGCGAAATCGACGAGCCGGCGGGCGATCGAATCCTCGGTCGACTGCAGGTTCATGATGACCGCGGTGCCTTCCTTGAACCGGTCGGCGACCTCACGCGCTTCGTTGAACCGCTTGGGCTCAGACTTGTAGATCGCACCGGTCGGCCCGCTCATGGCGCGCGGTGATGACATCGTTCGCACGACGCCACCCGCATCGGCAGCGACCTCCCGGACGGCCTGTGGGCGCATGCGTCGCACCGGGGCCGGCTCGGCCTCGGGCATCTCCTCCACGAACTCCTCATCGTCTTCGACGAGTCCCAGGTAGTTCAGGGTCTTCTTCCACACGCTGGCCATCACTTCCTCCCTGCCTCACGTTGTTCTCGGCCCGAACAACGCGGTCCCGATGCGGACCATCGTAGCGCCTTCCTCGACGGCGACCGCGTAATCCAACGACATCCCCATGGACAATTCCACTACCTCGGGGTGCGTCCGGGCAAGCTCGTCCCTCAGATCGCGGAGCCGCACGAACCAGGGGCGGGCGTCCTCAGCGTGGTCCGGGATCGGAGGCAACGTCATCAACCCCCGCAGCCGTAGGCCCTCGAGCGACGCGACCCGATCCGCGAACCGGGCGACCGCCTCGGGCGGGACCCCACTGCGTTCGCCGGTGAGATCCACCTCGATCAACGCGTCTACGACCCGGCCGGCATCGGCGGCGCGGCGCGCGAGACGCTCAGTCGCCGCCTCGCCCGCCAGCGTATCGACCACATCGGCGAGGGACGCCAGATGGTGGGCGCCGCTCGCCTGCAGCGTGCCGATGAAATGCCAGCGGACGCCGGCGACCTCATCGTGCATCGCTCGGAGCTCCTTGACGTAGTTGTGCCCGACCGAGGTGACGCCCGCGCCGACCACCTCTCGCACGAGGGCGGCAGGCACGGTCTTCGCGGCCGCGACGACGGTGACGTCCGAGGGGTCGCGCCCGCTGCGCACGCAGGCGTTCGCCACGGTGTCGCGGACCTCGGAGAGGTTGGCGAGCACGTCGTCTCTCGTGGCGGCCACGGCGAGAGCGTAACGGGCTCACGACGTGCGAAGGGGCGGGAGGATCAGGCAAGAGGCGGGGGAAGGTCGCCTCTTCGCCCGATCTTCCCGCCCCCGTGTCGCGGATGCGCGGGGCCGCGCAGGATCGGCAGGTCGTTCGTCAGTTCTTGAGGAAGTCCGGGATGTCGAGGTCTTCCTCGGCGTCGAAGGAAACCCGGCGGGGCTCCGACTCGCCACTCGTGAAGATGTCGTCGTCGAGGTCCTCGACCAGGATCGAGGGAAGCGGTTCGCGCTCCCCTTCGGTCCGGACCGGCTCCTCGAGGAGCCGCGACAAGCGCGACTCGAACTGGTTCGCGCTCTGGGCCGAGGGCGTCACTTTGTCGAAACCCGCGGCAACGACCGTGACCCGAACCTCTTCGCCGAGCGCGTCGTCCACGACGGCGCCGAAGATGATGTTCGCGTCGGGATGCGCGACACGGGTGATCGCGTCGGCCGCCTGGTTGACTTCGTGGAGCGTGAGGTCGGTGGGGCCGGCGATCGAGAGCAGCACGCCCTTCGCGCCGTCGATCGAGGACTCGAGGAGCGGAGAGCTGATGGCGGCCTTCGCCGCCTCGGAGGCCCGATCGGCACCGGAGCCGTGGCCGATCCCCATGAGCGCAGAGCCTGCGCCCGACATCACCGATTTGACGTCGGCGAAGTCAAGGTTGATCAGACCGGGCGTGGTGATCAGCGACGTGATTCCGTCCACGCCCTGGAACAGGACCTGGTCGGCCATCCGGAACGCATCGACCATCGGCATGCTCGGGTCGGCGACCTGGAGCAAGCGGTCGTTCGGCACCACGATCAGGGTGTCGACCGCCTTCTTCAGCTCGGTGATCCCGAGGTCGGCCTGGGTCGCGCGCTTGCGCCCCTCGAAGCCGAAGGGCCTCGTCACGACGCCGATCGTCAGGGCGCCGAGGTTGCGGGCGATCTCGGCGACGATCGGCGCGCCACCGGTGCCGGTGCCACCGCCCTCGCCTGCGGTGATGAACACCATGTCGGCGCCCTTCAATATCTCCTCGATCTCGTCGCCGTGCTCGGAGGCCGCCTGACGCCCGACCTCGGGATCGGATCCGGCGCCCAGCCCGCGCGTGGTCTCGCGGCCGATGTCCATCTTCACCTCGGCGTCGGACATGAGGAGGGTCTGCGCGTCGGTGTTCACGGCGATGAACTCGACGCCCCGGAGGCCTGCCTCGATCATCCGGTTCACCGCGTTCACGCCGCCGCCGCCGATGCCGATCACCTTGATCACGGCGAGATAGTTCTGGGGAGCATCCATGTCTCGTTTGACCTCCGACCGTCGGGCCCCGGCCCGATCTATCTGGGGAAACGCCCTGCCTGACATCGTGCCTGGCTCCACACAGGAGTGCGGAAACCCTCACCGTCAAGTAGATTGTTATTGTTATATCTACCTAACGTAGAGAGAGGCAAACCTACTAGGAAACCGCAGGTGCGTCAAGCGTCCGTCCCTGCGCCGAGGCATAGCGAAATGACAGTTCGCGCGGGCGGTCAGATCTTCGGCGCGACGGGCGCTCCCCCGATCCGGGAGGCGGTCGGCGCGCCCGGGGTTCGCACGTCGACCGTCGCCAACCGGACCTGACTGCGCTCGGCCCACAGCAGCACGGCGCGGAGCGCCTGACCCTTGGCTTGGAGCGCGGTCGCATCTCCGTATGACGCGAGCACACCCCCTCGAAGGGCAAGACGGACGGAGCCGTCGCTCGCGACCTCGACCGCCTCGACGGCGCTCGCGAGGGAGGGAGGGATCGACCCTGCCACCGTCGCACCGAGCGTGCGCTGCGTCTCGCTGGGTGGGGTCGCCGCCTCGGCGAGCCGTACCAACGGCAGCCCGACAGGGCCGCCCGCCACGGCGAGGATCGTCCCGTCGCGCGCCATGAGCGCCAGGGTCCCGGCCGCGTCGGTGACGACGACCGCGGCAGCGGTTCGCTCACGCACGACGATCAGGACCCCGGACGGGAGCTTCTTCGTGACCTCGGCGTCGGCTACCCAGGCGTTGCGCTCGAGCCTGCGGGTCGCCTTCGCCGTATCGAGCCGGAAGACGTTGACCCCGGGCTGGATCTTCGCGATCGCGCGTACGCGATCCGCGCTGAGATGGTCGGTCCCCTCCACCCGGATGTCACGAGCGGCGAACAGGGGTGTATAGGTCGACGCGTAGGCCGCGACCGCGAGGACCAGGCACGCCAACACCACGATCACCCAGGTCTTCAAGCGTCCTCGCGCCGGGAGGGTCCCCGAAGGTGGGACAGGTGGAACACCCTCGGTCGTCGCCCTCAGGGTCGGATGAGTCTCTCCCTTACCCTCCGGCAGCGTGTGGGGATCGATCGCGTCGTCGAGTTCCGTTCCCAGGTCGAGGGTGCCGATCTCGTCCTCGACCTCCACTGGAGGGCCGACGCCGGGGTCATCGTTCATCGAAAGCCCCGACCAGGTGCACCTCGGGTTCGAGCCGGATCCCCGCATCGGCGAGCACCGCGGCCTGGATCCCGCGGATCAGCGACAAGACGTCTGCCGCGAGGGCGCCCGGGTCGGCGACGATGAAGTTCGCGTGCTTGTCGGAGACGTGCGCCCCGCCGGCGCGACGGCCTTTCAGTCCGGCGGACTCGATCAGGCGCGCCGCGTGGTCCCCGGGTGGGTTCTTGAACACGCTGCCGCAGTTGGGCTCCGCCAGCGGCTGGGTGCGACGCCGCCAGTCCCGCGCCGCGTCCATCTCCTCGCGGATCGCGCTGGCGTCGCCCGGCTGAAGTGTCACCGTTACGGCGGTCACGACCGCGTCCCGTGGGAGCGCGGAGCGGCGATAGGCGAATCCTGCATCCGTTCCGGAGATCGACTCCGCGCGAGCCTGCGTCAGGTGCACGACTTCCACGGTCGTGACGACGTCGCTCATCGAACGGCCGTGCGCGCCCGCGTTCATCCGCACCGCGCCGCCGACCGTGGCCGGGATCGCGACGCCGAACGCCAGCCCGGCAAGGTTGTGACGCTGCGCCACGCCCGAGAGCGCCGGCAGCGGCATCGCTCCCCCGGCCCGCAGCCGATCGCCGTCGCGTGCGGCCCATCGGTAGCCGCGCCCCAGCCGCAGCACCAGCCCCGGAAACCCGGCGTCCGACACGAGAAGGTTCGAGCCCTTTCCGAGCACGATGAACGGCAGCCCGCTCCCCTCGATCGCCCGGCCGGCCGCCAGGAGGTCCGCGTCGGACTCGGGCTCGAGGTAGAGCGCGGCCGGGCCGCCGATCCGGAAGGTCGTGAGGGGCGCCATCGAGAACGACCGACGCACCCGATCGCCGCAGACGGTGCGCAGGATGCCCTCGGCGACGTCGATCGCGGCGTTCATACGCTCGCACCGCGGATGCGATCGAGCGCCGCGTCGCCCAGCATCCAGACGTCGCCGCAGCCCATCGTGACGACGAGATCGCCGGGCCGGACCTCGCGGTCCAGGTGCTCGAGCACCTCGTGCCGATGGGGCACGTAGAGCACGCGTGTGCCCGGAGACGCCTCGCGGACCCCGTCGACGACGAGTTGGCCGGTCACGCCGGGGATCGGTTCCTGCGCGGCGCCGTAGACGTCGGTCACCAGCACGAGGTCGGCCTCGGCGACGCTGGCGCCGAGCTCCCGCCACAACGCCTGGACCCGCGAATACCGGTGCGGTTGGACGAGTGCGATCAGCCGGCCGGGCTCGCGCCGCCGTGCCGTCGCCAGGGTGACGGCCATCTCCGTCGGCGTGTGCCCGTAGTCGTCGTAGAAGTCGGCGCCACGGGCCCGCCCCCGGAACTCGAACCGTCGGTGTACGCCCGTGAAGGCGGCCAGGGCCTGCGCCGCGGTCGCCGGGGCCACGCCCGATCCGTTCGCCACCAGCACGGCGGCAGCCGCGTTGAGCAGGTTGTGGGTTCCATCGATCCGCAGCTCGAGACCGACGACGCTTCCGTCCGGCAGCCGGAGCGACCCCCGCCCGCCTTCGGGGCCGAGCGAATCCACGCTGAGAGCTGCGTCGTTCCCCGGTCCCAGACCGTACGTGATCGCGCGTCCCGTGCTCGCCGCGAGGACGCGCTGCGCACCCGGGTCGTCGCCGCACGCGACCACGAGGTCGCAGCGGTCGGCGAACGCCACGAACGCCGACTCGATCTCCTCACGGCCACCCGGATAGAAGTCGACATGATCGACCTCGACGTTCGTGATCACGCCGATCGAGGGGCGCGCAAGCAGGAACGAGCCGTCGCTCTCATCTGCCTCGAACACGAAGAGGTCCCCCTCGCCCGACCGTGCACCGCTGCCGCTCTCGTTCAGGTCGCCGCCGATCAGGTAGCTCGGATCGAGGCCGGCACGATCGAGGATCACGGCGATCATCGAGGTCGTCGTGGTCTTCCCGTGGGTGCCGGCCACGGCGACCGCACGGCGGCCGGCCACGAGCGCGGCGAGCGCCTGCTGGCGCGCCCACACGGGGATACCCGCCGTGCGCGCGGCGGCGAGCTCGGGGTTGGCAGCACCGATCGCGCTGGAGATCACGACGGCGCTCGGGGCGCCGATCTTCATCGCGTCGTGCCCCACCCAGACATCCGCACCGAGGCCGCGCAGCTCCGTCAGCCCCTTCGAGTCCTTCATATCCGAGCCGGTGACGTCGATGCCACGCGCCAGGCAGAGCCGCGCGAGGTTCCGCATGCCGGCCCCGCCGACGCCGATCAGGTGCACGGACCTCACCCCGTCGAGATCTGGCACCGGAAGCGTGGGGATGCTGCCGGCGGGCGGCGTGTACGGGGTCACGACGCCGCCTCTCGCACCAGGTCGGCCAGGCGAACGTCCGCATCGGGCGTGCTCCATGCCACCGCGCGCTCCCCCATCGACGTTCGTCGTGCGGGATCGTCCGTCAGCGTGACGATACCCTCGGCAAGAACGCGGGGAGAAAGCTCAGCGTCGCGCAGCACGATGGCCGCCCCTGCCCGGGCCAGCTCGCGCGCGTTCGCCGTCTGATGGTCCTCGGTCGCGTGCGGGTACGGGATCAAGATCGACGCGATCCCGCACACGCTCAGCTCCGCGATGCTCGTGGCGCCCGCGCGCGCCACCGCGAGGTCGGCCACGGCGTACGCCAGCTCCATCCGGTCCAGGTAGGGAAGCGCCCTGACGCGGAGCGCCATCGGCCGATCCGCCGCGCGCGCGACGACCTCGAGCTTCTCGCGCCCGGTGAGCACGAGGAGCTGGAGATCACCGCGATCGGCCAGCCGCGCCAACGCCCCCGCGATCGCCTGATCCAAGTGTAGGGCACCTTGGCTGCCTCCGAACACCACGATCGTCTCGCGTCCGGGATCGAGGTCGAGCGCGACCCACGCCTCCGCTGCGAGCGCGTCCCGCGACGACGGCACGGCGCGGACCTGCGCTCGCACCGGGTTCCCGGTGAGCGCCACGGCGACCCTCGAGGGGAATCGCGCGGCCGCGTCGGCGAACGACACCCCCACCGACACGGCGATCCGCGCGAGGAGCCGATTCGCGAGGCCCGGCACGGCGTTCTGCTCGTGGAGCACCACGGGGACCCCTGTACGGCGAGCGGCCAGCACCGCCGGAAGGCTCGCATACCCCCCCATCCCCACGACGACATCGGCGCCGCGGACGAGCGGGCCACACGCGCGAACGGACCCGAGCGCGACGACCGGTGCGAGGGCGCTCGCGAGGGACAGCTCACGCCGCAGCGGCGCGGCTGCCACTCCATGGAACATGAAGCCCGCCGCCGGCACGAGCGACGCTTCCTGCCCGGACGAGGATCCGATGAACTCGACCTCGGCCGCGTGGTCGGCGACGAGCCGGTCGGCGAGGGCGACGGCGGGGAACACGTGCCCGGCGGTCCCGCCGCCCGCGATCACGACCCTCACGTACGTGCCTTCCGAGCGGTGCTCCCCGACCGGTCGCGCCCACTCGCGCGCGCGCGCGATCCCTTCCCCGCCCCGGCGCCGGCGCGCGCGATGCTCACGAGCACGCCGATCCCCGTGAGCGTGACGACGAGCGCCGTGCCGCCGAACGAAAGCAGCGGGAGCGGCACGCCCGTGATGGGCAAAAGTCCGGTCACCGCACCCATGTTGATGACGGTCTGCAGGCCGATCCAGGACGTGATGCCGGCGGCCAGTAGCCGCCCGAAGGTGTCGGGGGCCCGCAGCGCGATCCGGATCCCCGCGTACAGGAGCATGCCGAACAAGAGCATCACGAGGAACGCGCCCACGAGCCCGAGCTCCTCGCCCACGATCGCGAAGATGAAATCGCTGTGTGCGTTCGGCAGGTAGTCCCACTTCTGCCGGCTCGCGCCGAGACCGACGCCGAACCACCCGCCGGATCCGAGCGCGATCAGGCCCTGCACCAGTTGGTAGCCGGTATCCATCCGGTCCGCCCACGGATGGAGATAGGCCTCGAGGAACCGCGTGCGGCGGTACTCCTCGCCGAAGATCAGCGCGGCGGCGGCGGCCAGGCCGACGCCGCCCGAGATCCCCAGGTACTTCAGACGGACTCCGGCTGCGAACAGCATCAGGAACACGGTCCCGCACAGGATCACGGTGGTGCCCAGGTCGCGCTGCAGCACCACGAGCAGGGCGACGGCGGCCACCACCGGGGCGAGCGGGATCGCGAGGTGCCAGGGATCGTCCAGCTTGCGCCACTTCCTGGTCAGGACCGTCGCCGAGAAGGCGACGAGTGCGAGCTTGAGGAACTCCGACGGCTGGAGCGTGACCGGGCCGAGGTCGATCCAGCGCGAAGCGCCGTAGAGCGCGGTACCCGACGAGGGATGGAGCGCGATGACCATCAGCGGGACGATCGCGAGCATCATGGGCAGCGCGAGCTTCTGCCAGACCGTGTGTGGGAGGCGAGCGGCCACGACCAGGGCGAGCACGCCGGCGACCGCGTAGATCGCTTGCCGGTTGAAGTACCAGAAGCTCGTGCCGTATCCCTCTACCGCCGAGATCGATCCAGCCGAGAGCACCATCACGAGCCCGAGCACCGTCAAGAGCGCGGTCGGGATCAGGAGGAGGGCGAGGCTCCGGCGCGACGCAGCAGCGGCGTCACGGCGGGGGCGCTCGGGTGCGCGGACGACCCGGAGCGCCGGGCGGGCCTTCGCCGCGGGCTTCGCGGGCTTGCCACGCGTCGTCGTGCGGGTGGTCGCCGACGTCCGTGTCCGGGGCGCGGACGTGGTCTTCGCAGGGAGCCTGCGGGCGCGGCTCTGGCCGGGCGCGGCCATCTAGCTCGCCTCCAGGGCTCGGGCGGCCGCCTTGAACCGCTCGCCGCGCTCGCCGTACCCGGAGAACTGATCCCAGCTCGCGCACGCGGGCGCCAGGAGGACCGTGCCCGCCGGCAACGCCATGAAGGCGGCCGTGGCGACGGCGTCCTCGATCGTGGGCGCGATCTCGATCGGGAGCAGACCCTCGAACACGCGCAGCAGCTCGGGGGCGGCCTGCCCGATCGCGACGACGCCTCGCAGGCGCCCGGCGCGTGTGCGCAGCGGCAGCAGGTCCACGCCCTTGGCGTCGCCGCCGGCGATCAGAACCGCGTCGTCGACCCCATCGATCGCCGCGAGCGCCGCGTGCACGTTGGTGGCCTTCGAGTTGTCGATGAATCGCACTCCGCCCAGTTCGGCGACCACCTCACCGCGGTGCCGCGGAGGCGTGAACGACGCGAGTCCGTTCCGCACGGCCTCGGCCGTCACGCCGAAGGCGATCGACGCGGCCGCGGCCGCGGCGGCATCGGCCCGGTAGCCGGGGCGCGTGGCGTCGATCGACCCCAACCGCATCGCCGGCTCGTCGGCGCGGATCAGTTCGTCGCCGTCGTAGCCGAACTCGCCAGGAGCCGGCGGCCCGGTTCGCGTCCACTCGATCGCGCACGGGGCGCGCAACGACACGCGAGCGGCTTCCGTGTCGTCGCGGTTGCCGACGTGCACGTCCCCCGGACCCTGCCGCGCGAAGATCTTCGCCTTGGCCGCCACGTAGGCGGCGAAGGAACCGTGCCAGTCGAGATGGTCCGGGGCGAGGTTCAACAGCACCGACACCTTCGGGTGGAACGAGGTCTGCAGCTGCAGCTGGAACGACGAACACTCGACCACGAGCACGTCGTGGATCTCCACGGCCGTCGTCGGGAACGGCCGGCCGATGTTGCCGCACGCGACCGCGTCGAGGCCCCCCGCGCGAAGACATGCGGCGATCATCCCGGTGGTCGTCGTCTTGCCGTTGGTCCCGGTCACGGCCACGTACGGCACGTCGCACAACCGCGCGCCGAGCTCCATCTCACCCCACACCGGCAGGCCGCGCGCACGCGCCCATCCCAGGATCGGCGCCCGTTCGGGCACGCCCGGCCCGGTCACGACGAGCGTCACGTCCTCGAGGTGGCCGGGTTCGTGCCCACCGGCCCGCAGGCGGACGCCCAGCTCCCGGAGACGGGCCGGCGCCTCACCGAGCAGGCCTTCGGTCCGCTCCTCGCTAACGGTCACCCGAGCGCCTTCGGCCACGAGCACCTCGGCGGCCGCCAGGCCGGCCACGCCCGCGCCCACGACGACGACGTGCTGGCCTTCGAAGCGGGCGCTCAATCGAGGCCGCCTCGCGCGATGAAGTCGGCGTAGAACAGACCGAGGCCGATCGCGACGCAGAGCCCGGCGATGATCCAGAACCGGACGATGACCGTGAACTCGGGCCACCCGGCGAGCTCGAAGTGGTGGTGGATCGGCGACATCCGGAAGATCCGGCGTCCGAACCCCCGGAACGAGATCACCTGCAGGATCACCGAGAGCGTCTCCATCACGAACAGGCCCCCGAGGATCACGAGGAGGATCGCCGTGTTCGTCGTGATCGCCAGGGCACCCATCAGGCCGCCGAGCGCGAGCGAGCCGGTGTCGCCCATGAAGATGCGAGCAGGGGCGGCGTTCCACCACAGGAATCCGGTGGCGGCGCCCATCATGCCGGCCGACACGATCGCGGTGTCCTGCATCGCGGGCCCGTTCACCCGGTAGCAGCCGTCGAGGAACGAGACGTCGAGCCCGACGCACGGGTGCCGGAACTGCCAGAACGAGATGAAGACGTACGCCGAGAACACGAGGATCGACGATCCCGCCGCGAGCCCGTCGAGTCCGTCGGTGAGGTTGACGGCATGCGACGAGGCGTTCAGCACGAAGAAGCACCACACGAGGAACATGACCCCGAGCCCGATCCCGGTTTCCCGGATGAACGAGACGGCCGTGGCGGTCCCCGTGTCGCCGGAATAATGCGCGACGATCACCCCGAAGAGCACCGAGACGACGCCCGTGCCGAGGAACTTCTGCGACTTCGAGAGCCCGAGGGAACGCCGCCGGCGCACCTTCAGATAGTCATCGAAGAAGCCCACCGTGCCGAACCCCACCGCCGCGAAGATCAACATCAAACCCGCCGGCGTGGGTGCGCCCGAGGTGATCCTCGTGGCGAGATACGAAAGCACCAGCCCGAGCAACATCACGATGCCGCCCATCGTGGGGGTTCCCATCTTCTCGAAGTGAGTGTGAGGCCCGTCTTCGCGGATCCGCTGCCCCCAGCCCCACAGAGTGAACGCTCTGATCGCGACCGGCGTGGCGAGCAGCGTGACCGCGAGACCGACCGCCGCGGCGACGAGGACCGAGATCATCGGAGCGCCTCCGCGAGCCGTTCGAGCCCCGCCACGCGGGACGCCTTGAACAGGACGACGTCGCCCGGCCCAGCGTGCGCGTGGACGTCGTCGAGCGCTTCCTCGGGGGTCGCGAACGCCGCCACGTTCCCGGGCTCCACGCCTTCGCGCAGACTGGCGGTCGCGATCTGCTCGGCCCACTCCCCGATGGCGATCACCCGATCGACGCGCAGCCGGGCGGCGAGCTCACCCAGGCGCTCGTGCTCTCGAGCGGCGATCGGGCCGAGCTCGGCCATCGTCCCGAGCACCGCGATCAACCGTGCGTCGCGCGCCATCCACCGGGCGGCCTTCAGCGCGGCCGCCACCGATTCGGGATTGGCGTTGTACGCGTCGTTCACCACGCGCACGCCGTCGGCGGTCGTGAAGGTCTCCATCCGCCAGTGGGAGACGGTCGCCCCGCTCACCGCCGCGGCGGCCGCGTCGAGGTCCACGCCCAGCGTGAGACCCACGGCGAGCGAGGCGAGCGCGTTCGACACCATGTGCTCGCCGGCCACCGACAGCGACACGTGCGCCCGGTTCCCCTCGACGAGGACGTCGAAGGACGCCCGGCTCTCTCCGTCGAGCGCGACGTCGATCGCGCGCACGTCGGCAGCGGCCGACAGGCCGAACGTCACGACCCTGCCGTCGGCGGTGGCCGCGAACCCGGCGACGACCTGATCGTCGGCGTTGAGCACGCTCACGCCGTCGGGACCCAGCGCGACCACGGGCTCGGCCGACGCCTCGACGATCGCTTCCCAGGATCCGAAGATCTCCAGGTGCGCGACCCCGACGTTGGTGACCACGACGACGTCGGGCTTCGCGATCTCGCAGAGGAACGTCACATCGCCCTTGCGACGAGCACCGAGTTCTGCCACGACGACCTCGGTATCGGAGGGCGCGGTGAGCAGGGTGACGGGCACGCCGACCTCGTTGTTGAACGACTCCGGGCTCGCGTGCGTGCGGAAGCGCGTCGCGAGCACCGCCGCGGTCATGTCCTTCGTGGAGGTCTTGCCGTTAGCCCCCGTCACCCCCACCACGGTCGCGTCGATCCGTCGGCGCTCGTCGGTGGCGAGCTGGATCAACGCCTCGTTCGTCGAGCGGACCGCGACGACCGGCCCCTCCACGGTAAGACCGTCTCGGACGAGCGCGCCCGCAGCGCCCATCTCGAACGCCTCCGAGACGAAGAGGCCACCGTCGGTGCGTTCGCCGGGCAGGGCCACGAACAGCGACCCCGGCGTGGCCAGGCGAGAGTCCGTACATACCGTGCTGACCACGACGTCTTCGCCGAGGAACAGACCGTCGACCGCCCGCGCGACGTCGGACATCGACCGAGGCTTCATGGGCCACCCCTTCGTCGCGTCAGGGCCTCACGCGCGATTTCCCGATCGTCGAAGGGCACCGTCTCGCCTGACACCTCTTGAGAGGGCTCGTGGCCTTTGCCGGCGATGACGACGACGTCGCCGCGGCGCGCCTCGTCGATCGCGAGACCGATCGCCGCCCGGCGATCGGTCTCGATCACGTAGGCGCCGCCCCCGTGGCGGGCCCCCGTCTCGATGTCGGCGATGATCGCCGATGGCTCTTCCGAGCGGGGGTTGTCGCTCGTGATCACCGTGAGGTCGGCGAGCGAGGTGGAGGCCGCTCCCATCAGGGGTCGCTTGGCGCGGTCGCGGTCTCCCCCGCAACCGAACACGACGATCAGTCGTCCCGACGCCAGCGGGCGCGCCGCCTGCAGCACGGAACGGATGCTATCCGGCGTGTGTGCGTAGTCCACCACCACCAGGAAATCCTGGCCGGCCTCCACGGGCTCGACGCGGCCCGGCACGCCGGGCAGCGCGGCGATACCCGCTGCGGAAGCCTCGAGGCCGATCCCGAGCACCCGCGCCGTCTCGATCGCCGCGAGGCAGTTCGCGACGTTGAACGAGCCTCGGAGCCGGGAGCTGAACGCGACCCCTTCGATCGCGAACGTGAGTCCGTCCACGGACGAGGCGACATCGGTGGCGCGAAGGTCGGCGTCGCGATCGACCGCATACGTCGTCGTCGGCACCTCCGGCGCCGTGAGGAGACGGCGGCCCCACGGGTCGTCGGCGTTCACGACGGCGTGCCGCGCGCGCGCGGAGGTGAACAGGGTGGCCTTGGCCGCGAAGTACTCCTCCATCGACGGATGGAAGTCGAGGTGATCCTGCGACAGGTTCGTGAACGCCGCCACATCGAAGCGCACCCCTCCCACCCGGTGCTGGGCAAGCGCGTGAGATGACACCTCCATCGCGACGCCGGTCACGCCGGCCTCCCGCATGCGGGCCAGCAGGCGATGGAGGTCGGGCGCCTCAGGCGTGGTGCGGGCGAGCGGGACGGGCTCGCCGTCGACGCGGGCTCCGGTGGTGCCCACGACCCCGGGCCGGACCCCCGCGGCCCGCCAGATCGATTCCAGGACGTAGGTGGTCGTGGTCTTGCCGTTCGTTCCGGTGATCCCGACCATCGTGAGCGCATCGGCGGGATGCCCGAACACGACGGCGGCCACCGGGCCCATCGCCTCGCGCACCGAGGGAACGCGCACCTGGGGCAGGGCGACCCCGTCGAGCCACCGTTCCACCAGCAGGGCCGACGCCCCGCCCTGCGCCGCAGCGGGCGCAAATGCGTGGCCGTCCTCGAGCGCTCCGGGGACGCAGCAAAAGAGCGAGCGGGGGACGATCTCGCGGGAGTCGAAGACGACGTCGCCGACGGTGGCGTCGCCCCGGCGTTCGGCGCCGGGCACGGCGTCGACGACCGACGCGAGCGGTACAGGGGGAAGCAGGAGCACCGATCGGAGCTTACCCGCGCATCCGCGCGCGGCCCGGTAACGATCACGGGAGTTTCTGCGCGTGCGGCGGCAGCGCCACGGGCGCCGCCGACGGGATCCCGAGCCGCTGGATCGCGTAGCGCGCGATCTGCTGGAAGAGCGGAGCGGCCGCCACGCCCCCATAGATGGTGTCGGGCTCATCCAGCGAAACGGCGATCACCAGGCGAGGCCGGCCCGCGGGCAGGAAACCGACGAACGACGCCATGTACTGCTGGATGTAGTGTCCGTTGTCGTCCAGCTTGCGGGAGGTCCCCGTCTTGCCGGCGACCTGATACCCGGGGATCGCGGCCTCGATCCCCGTCCCGTCCTGGACGACGTAGGCCAGCATCCGCGTCAAGAGGTCCGCCGTGTCCCCGCGAACGACCTCGCGGGTCTTCGGGGGCGGCGCCGCCCGGAAGGTCCCGTCGGGGGTGACGGTGCCGCGAACCAGGCGAGGCTCGACCCATGTGCCGCCGTTCGCGATCGTGGCGTAGACCCCCGCCATCTGCATCGGCGTCACGGCGATCCCCTGGCCGTACGAGACGGTCGCACGGATCACCTCGTCCCATGCGCTCGGCATGACCCCGCTCGCCTCGCCGGGGAACCCCGTGCCCGTGGTCGTGCCATAACCGAACCGCTCCATGTAGTTCGAGAGCCCGGTGCTGCCGACCTGCTCGGCCACCATCGCGGCACCGATGTTGCTGGACTCCGCGATGATGTCGCCGATCGTCATCGTCTCGACGGGGTGCGGATGTGAGTCGAAGATCGTGAACGGACCGACGTGCATCGAGGCCGGGACCCGGAAGCGCTCGTCGAGCGCGACCGCGCCGGTCTCCAGCGCGGCCGCGGCCGTGATGATCTTGTTCACCGACCCGGGCTCGAACGCGTCGGTGAGCGCGCGATTCCTCCATCGTTCGGGGTTGGCGTCGCCCGCGTCGTTGGGGTCGAACCACGGGTAGCTCGCCATCGCATAGACGTCGCCCGACCGCGGATCCATCACGACGACCGTCCCGCCCTTGGCCCCGTTCTCCTTCACGGCCTGTTGCAGCGCCGTCTGCACCTGGAACTGCATCTGCCGATCGATCGTGGTGACGAGCGTGACCCCCGGGGTCGGCTCGACGGTGGAGGCGAGCGAGCTCGAGATCGGCAGCCCCTCGGCCGAGAACTCCGATGTGCGCGTGCCCGGCGTGCCGGCGAGCGCCGAGTCGTACTGGGACTCGAGGCCCGCCAGGCCCGTGTCGTCGACGCCGACGAACCCGAGGACCTGCGGCGCGAGGGCTCCCGCCGGGTAGTACCGCTTCGGCACCGGCAGGAAGCCGACGCCCGGCAGCCCGAGCGCCTTCAACGGCTCGGCGACGACGTCGTCGACCTGGCGGGCCAGGTAGACGAACGTGCCGTCGGAGCGAAGCGCCTGCTCGACGTCGCGGGGTTTCAGGTCCAGCAACGGGGCGATCGCGGCCGCCTCGGCGATCGGATCGTTGACGTAGGCGGGGTTCGCGTACACGTCGGTGGCGCCCACCGTCACGGCCAGGGGCACCAGGTTGCGGTCAACGATCTCCCCGCGCTCGGCCGGCAGTTCGATCGTGCGCACCCGCTGGCGCATGCCCATCGCCGACAGCGACCGCTGGTCGCCGACCTGGAGGAACGCGAGCCGGACCGTGACCGCTCCGAACGCGAGCACCATCGCGACGAGCATCGCGATGAGACGGGATGCAGGCGGACGCTTCATGCGCCGGACCCGACGCCGGCCACCCGAAGGATCACGACGTCCGTGGGCTTGACCATGTGCCGCTCGATCGCCCATGCGGCGATCTCGGCCGGCGCGGATCGAGTGGCGACCTCGATGCTGAGGGATTCCCGCTCCGCCCGCAGATCCACCAGGGTCTGCTGCGCGCTCTCGAGTCGATAGGTCGTGTTCACCACCATGGCGTTGAGCGCCACGATCGCGACCACGATCGCGGAGACCACCGTGGCGGAAAGGATCCAGAAGGCGAGGTGGAACCCGCGGCGCGTCCGCGCGCGTTGCTGGGGAGGGCTCGCAGGGCGCGGACGCGCCGCGGTGGTCCGCGCCGCAGGCGCGGCCCGGGTGGGGACGGGCCGCTTCGGCGGGGCCTCGAGCTCCCGGAGCTGGCGGGCCGGCGCGCTCACGCGGCCACCTCGATCCGCTCGGCCGCGCGGAGCAACGCGCTCCGCGATCGCGGGTTGCGCGCGACTTCGTCCTCGGAAGGACGGCGAGGCTTCTTCGTGAGGACGGCGAGGCGCTCGTCGCCCCGGAAGGCGTACTTGACCACGCGATCCTCCAGTGAGTGGTACGCGATCACGACCACGCGGCCACCGGGAGCGAGGAGCCCGACCGCCTGAGGCAGGGAGGCGGAGACCTCCTCGATCTCCCGGTTGACCGCGATACGGAGCGCTTGGAACGTGCGGCGCGCGGGGTGGGGGCCCCCCGGCCGGCGTCCGAGCGCGCCCGCGACCACGCGAGCGAGCCGGTCGGTGGTGGCGATCGGGCGGTTGCGCACGATCGCGCTCGCGACGCGCCTGGACCGGCGCTCCTCCCCGAACTCGAAGATCAGGTCGGCGAGCTGGGCCTCCGGAAGCCCGTTCACGAGGTCGGCGGCCGAGGGTTCGTCGTCGGCCGCCCCCGCCATCCGCATGTCGAGCGGCCCGTCGGTGCGATATCCGAACCCCCGGTCCGCGCCGTCCAGCTGCATCGACGACACCCCGAGGTCGAAGAGCACGCCGTCGACTCGACCGCCGACGACCTCCTCGTCCACCTCGGAGAACCGTGCGCGGACCGCGCGGAAGCGATCACCGTGGCCGGCCAGCCTGTCCCCCGCCGTGGCGAGCGCCGAGGGGTCGCGATCGACGCCGATCACGTGACCGACCCCGGCATCCAGAAGGGCCGCCGCGTGGCCACCGGCCCCCAAGGTCATGTCGAGGACCGTTCCCCGGCCGGCGAGGTACTCGGTCACCTCGGTCACCATGACGGGCTCGTGGGTATCCCCCGGCTCGGTCACCGTCACCCGATGTGGCCGGCGAGCAGGCCGACCCCGATCGACGCGAGCAGCGTCACGGCGGTCATGACGATCAGCGAGATGCTCTGACGCACTTCGGCGCCGAGCTTGTTCGGGGAAGGGGTCACGCTTCCTTACCTCCTGGGGTCGAGCGCACCCGTCGAGTACGCGTCGGCGAATCCGGCTGCATATCCCTCGTACGTCTCGCGATCCCAGATCTCCATCCGGTCGCGGACGCCGAGCACCACCACGTCCTTGTCGATACCGACTGCCTCGCGCAGACGGGTGGGGATCGTCACGCGACCCTGCCCGTCCAGCCGCACCTCGTCGGATGCACCGAAGAACAGTCGCGAGTACGCCCGCCCGTCGTTGTCGGAAAGGGGGAAGGACGCGACCTCGTCGGAACGCCGCTCCCATTCGGCCCTGGGGAAGACATAGAGACAGCGGTCCTGGCCCACGGTGATCCAGCAGCCGTCCACGAAGGCGGCCCGGAACCTCGCCGGCAACGACACCCTGCCCTTGGGGTCGAGCTGGTAGCTGTGCGTGCCGAGCAGATCGGTCACGCCTCCTCCCCTTTCCTCCACTGCGGACCACGTTTATGCCACCCGCACTCCACCGCGTCAACACGCAAACGGCCGAACTGTTGTTCGATACCCGTTCTAGGGCATGGCGAAGGGCTGCCGAACCTCGAAGCACTGAGCGTTGATCGGGGGGCGGTCCGCACCTGGCGAGCAGACGGCGCTCGTCGGGCGGTGCGAACCGCCCCCCTCTTGGCGGTACCGCTCCGGAGCCGGGGAACCTGCACGGCCCGAATGGGTGCAACCACCATCCGGGCTGTGGCCGCCAGGAGGGGGCGGGGTGATGGCCGCCTGACGAGCGGGGTGACTCGCCAGGCCAGCACCCCGCCCCCGATCAACGTCAGATCAAGGAAGGGCCCGCGGCCTGGCTTCTAGATCAGGAAGTGTTCCCAGCCCGGCTCAGGTTGGCCGAGGGTGAGGTGGAACCCGTCGTGGGGTGCGAAGGGCTGGCGGGCGAGGTGGAAGCCGGCCTCGTTGGGCGTGCGGTCTTCCTTCTTGGCGTTGCATCGCCGACAGGCGGCCACCACGTTCTCCCAGATATGGAGGCCGCCGCGACTCTTGGGGATCACGTGGTCGAGGTTCTCGGCACCCGCCCCGCAGTACTGACAGAGCCACGCGTCGCGGGCGAAGACGGCGCGACGCGTGAGCGGCGCGTGCGCCCGATACGGGATGCGCACGTACCGCCGCAGGCGAACGACCGAAGGGGCTTCCATCACCAGCCGCTCGGAGTGGAACACCAGCCCGTTCGAGGACACGACCTCGGCCTTGTCCTTGAGGACGAGCACCACCGCCCGCCGAGCCGGCACGACCGCCAGCGGCGCGTCAGATGCGTTCAGGACGAGCGCACGTCCCATGCGCCCGAGTGTAGCGGGAGCCGCTTCGAGCGAGGGTGGCGACGCGCCGAATCACAAGCGTGTAATCTAGGGGCGCGGCGGCGAGGACCGGCCCGGCAGATGCCTGGACTTAGCGAACAGGGGCCGCGCGGGGCGTCTTCGACCGGGTCGGTCCTTTCCGTCCGCGAACGACCCCCTTTCGGGAACTTGCCTCCGATCGGCTCGTCCACACACGCGCGACCACGATCTCGGAACCCTCTCCGTCATGACCCGGCGTAAGATTGGCGGGTTGCCTTGGAGGTGATCGGTGGAGGTACGAGAACGCCCACAGGACTGGCAGCGGTTCGCCGCGCGGTTCCGTGAGATCGAAGCCAACGTCGAGCAGGTCGTTCGCGGTAAGCACAAGGAGATCCGGCTCGCGCTGACGACGATGATCGCCGAGGGCCATCTGTTGATCGAAGACGTCCCCGGGGTCGGCAAGACGATGCTCGCGAAGGCCATCGCGCGCTCCGTCGACTGTTCCTTCCGCCGCATCCAGTTCACGCCCGACCTGCTGCCCACCGACGTCACCGGCGTGAACGTCTTCAATCAGGAACAGCGGGACTTCGACTTCAAGCCCGGCGCGATCTTCGCCAACATCGTCCTGGGCGACGAGATCAACCGGGCCTCCCCCAAGACTCAATCCGCCCTGCTCGAATGCATGGAGGAGCGACAGGTCACGGTCGACACGGTCACGCACCCCCTCGGCACCCCGTTCATGGTGATCGCCACGCAGAACCCGATCGAGCACGAGGGCACCTATCCGCTCCCCGAGGCCCAGCTCGACCGGTTCATGCTGCGCCTGTCGATCGGCTATCCCAGTCCCGAGGTGGAGGCCGAGATCCTCGCCAGCCACTCGAGCGGCGCCCCGCTGGGCGAGATCGGTCCCGTCACCGACGCGCCAGGCGTGGCGGAGATGATCCTGCAGGCCCGGGAGGTGCACGTGGCGCCCGCGCTCCGGCGCTACATCGTCGACCTCGTCGCCGCCACGCGGAACCACGGCGACATGTACCTGGGCGCCAGCCCGCGAGCCGCCCTCATGATCATGCGCGCCGCGCGGGCGATGGCGGCCGCCGAGGAACGCGACTACGTGATCCCCGACGACGTGAAGGCGCTCGCGATCCCCGCGCTCTCCCACCGCGTCATCGTCACGGCCGACGCGGTGATGAGCGGCCGCGACCCGTCGGTGATCCTGCAGGAGATCCTCGCCGACGTCGCGGTGCCGATCTCGGAGACCTGATGCTCACCGGACGCGGCGTCACCGTCGTCGTCGCCGGGCTCGCGATGTGGGTGGCCGCGCGCATCGTTGGCTCGTCCGGCCTCGAGATCGTGGGCGTCGGGCTGATCGTGCTCCCCTTCTTCGCGGGACTCTTCGCGCGGTGGGGACGCCAGCAGATCGTCGCCCGGCGGCGGCTCTCCGATATCCGGGTCGGCCCGGGCACGCGCGTGTCGGTCCACATCGACGTCGAGAACCGCGCCCCGGTTCCCACGTCGGTGCTGCTGCTGGAAGACCGGCTTCCGCCGGCCCTGGGCCGCCCCGCGCGCCTCGTGGTGACAGGGGTGCCCGGGCGGAGCGTGCAGCGCGTCTCGTACACGGTGCTCCCCCAGATCCGCGGCCGGTACCGGCTCGGCCCGCTCACGGTCGACGTCGCCGATCCCTTCGCCCTCACCCGCCTGCGGCTGGAGTTCGACGAGCGCGAAGAGCTGCTCGTCACGCCCGAGGTCGAGGACCTCACCCAGACCTCCGATCCGGCGAGCGGACCGAGCTTCGGCGCCACGCGGGCGCGGCAGCTGTTCCGCACGGGCGAAGAGTTCTACACGATGCGCGAGTACAACGAGGGCGACGACCTGCGACGCCTCCACTGGCCCTCGGTGGCTCGCACCGGCGAGCTGATGATCCGCCAGGACGAGTCGTCGCGCCGCGCGAACGGGCTCGTGTTCATCGACACCCGCGCCGCGGCGATCGGGCAGATCCACGGGATCGCCTTCGAACGGGCGGTCTCGGTGGGCGCGACCCTGGGCGTGCTGCTCGCCCGGCGTGGGTTCAGCCTGCGGCTCGCCACCGCCGAGACGCCCCCGGCGACGGTCACCGAGGATCGGTTCCTCGACGCGCTCGCGGGGCTCTCCCACGGCCAGGCTCGGTCGATCGGCCCGATGCTCGCGCACCTGCGAGCGGGAAGCTCGGCCGATACGTCCCTCGTGTTCGTCTCGGCCCCGCCGGCCCCCGGAGAGCTCACGTCGTTGATCCGCAGCGGCGCCGGCTTCGGCCCAAAGCTCGCCGTGCTCGTCTACCCCGTGGACCCCGACACCCTGCCGCCCGAGCGGCAGGCGCAACTGGAGGGTCGCGCCACGCAGGCGCGGATGGCCCTCGCTCGCGCCGGGTGGGACTGCATCGTGCTCCCGCCCTCGATGAAGCTGAAGGAACGATGGCACGCACCCAGGGATCGCCAGCTCGTACGCAGCGTCTGACCGCGCTCGTCGCCACGCTGCTCCTCGCGGCCGCGACGGCGTTCGCGTTCGCGCGCGTGTTCGAGGATCACGCCTCGACCTATCGGATCTTGGCCGCCGGACTGGCCTCCGGCGTGATCGCGTGCTCGCTCGAGCGACGGAACCTGGTGCTGGCGACCGCCGCGAGCGCCGTCGCGCTGGTGTGGGCGATCGCGCTGCTCGTGTTCCCCGAGTCCCTCTGGCACGGATTGCCGAGCCTGGACACGCTCAAGGCGATCGCCGACGGTGCAACGCTCGTGGGCGAGCAAGCCCGCACCCAGGTGGCGCCGACCCCCCCGACCGACCCGCTGGTGCTCGCGTGCGTCACGGGGATCTGGGCGGCCACTTTCTCGGCGCACGCGCTCGCCTTCCGTGCGGGGAGCCCGCTGCTCGCGCTCGTGCCGCCGCTCGCCCTGATCGCGTTCGCCGACTCGGTGCTCGAGGACACGATCCGGCCGTTGTACGGCGTGGCGTTCCTGATCGCGGCCCTCGCCGTGATCTTCGCCGACGGCCTGCGCCGGGTGCAGGGATGGGGGCCCGTGTGGACCGGGCCGGGCAAGGCCGCGCGGCTGCTGCCGAGCGCGGGCCGAGGTGCCCGTCGCGTCGGGGCCGCGGCCGTGGGCCTCGCGCTGATCTCTCCGCTGTTGATCCCCGGCTTCGGCTCCCAGGCCCTCTTGGACTTCAGCACACGCTCGGACCGGGTCCGGATCGATCCGTTCGTCTCGATCCGGGCGAGCCTCACGGCGGACGAGCCGCGCGACCTGTTCACCGTGCAGTCCTCGGTCGCCACTTACTGGCGCATGCTGGCCCTGCCCGACTTCGACGGCTCGGGCTTCTCGCCCGACACCACGCCGCAGACCGAGGACGTCTCGGGTGACACCGCGCTCGCCGACGCCTCGGCCGCCGATCCTTCCGTGATCGCCGGCTCAGAGCAGCTCACGCAGGTGTTCACCGCGGTCGATGACCTCGGCCTGCTCTGGCTCCCGATGGCCTACCCACCCGCGCGGGTCGACATCGACCGCGGACTGACGTGGGCGCCCGAGACCGGCACGGCGAACCTCGAGGATCCGCTCGACGATGGCGGGAGCTACACGGCCGTGTCGTATCTCGTGCAGCCCGCGCCTGATGAGCTCCGGCTCGTCGAGTTCCCGACCGCGGCCCAGAACCCCCGCTATACCTCGCTGCCGTCCGACACGCCGGTGGAGATCGCGGCGATCGCGCACGCGTGGTCCGACGACCAGACCACGACCTACGACAAGATCATCGCGATCCAGGACACGCTGCGGAACACCGACTACACCTACGACCTCGGCGTGCCGGCCCGCGACAGCTCGTTCAGTCTCGTGGACTTCCTGACGGTGACCAAACAGGGGTTCTGCCAGCAGTTCTCGAGCGCGATGGCCGTGTTGCTCCGCTCCCTCGGGATCCCGTCCCGCGTGGCGGTCGGATTCACCGCCGGGACCTATGACCCCACCACCGGCCTGTACACGGTCTCCTCCAACGACGCACACGCCTGGGTCGAGGTGAAGTTCCCGACCTACGGGTGGCTCACGTTCGAACCCACCCCCGGCAGGGCGAACCCGGTCGCCACCTACACGACGCCGGCGACGACCGGAGCAAGCACCTGCACCTCCCGCAAGGGGTGTACGAACCCGGGCGAGGGTCGGAGTGGTGGCGGTAGGACCGGCGCGGGCAGCCCCCAGCAGGACCCCTTGGACCGCCGGCCGGTCGGCGACATCGGCTCCCTCGCACCGCTTGCCACGGGGGCGCGGCCGGTCCGCTCACCCTGGTCCGCGCGATGGCTCCTGTGGATCGCGCTCGGCTTCGCCGTGCTGGCGCTCGCGTCGATCCCGCCGATCCGGGGGTGGCGGCGCAGACGGCGGCTGCGGCGCGCGCGGCACGATCCCCGCGCCTCGATCCTGGCTACCTACGACGTCTTCACCGAACGAGCGGGTGAACTGGGATTCCCCCGCCGAGGCGGCGAGACCCTCGAGGAATACCGCGCCCGCGTCGCCGCCTCGGGGCGACTGCACGACGGTCAGCTCGACCGCCTCACCCGGGTGGCCGCGGGCGCCGCGTACTCCCCACGTGAGCCGGGCGCCGAGGACGCGCGGAACGCCACGGCGGACGCCTCGGGGGCGCTGAGGGATCTGCGCAAGGGCGCCGGCGTCGCCGAGCGGGTGGTGGGCGCCTACCGGCGCGTGTGACCGATCAGGAGCCGGTCGCGGTGTGTGCGGCGGCTTCGCGGAGGGCGCGGACGAACTTCTCGCGGTCCTCCTCGAACTGGCGGACGTTCGTGTGCACGCCGGTCGCGATGTCGTCGATCGCGACGAAGAAGGCCATCTGCCCGTCCTTGAGGGCGTCCATCACCTCGCCGTCGCGCCGACAGATCTTGAAGATCGACTGCCCGTCGGTTACGAGCTTGACCTCGGACAGGTGACGGTCGAGCCCGGCCTTCTTGTTCAAGAAGTCCCACGACCGGCGCACCCGCTGGAGGGACATGCCGCCGTCCAGGAGCGACTTCACCACGCGGAGCGCGACCAGATCGCGGAACGCGTACAGCCGTGGCACGCCGGGCCGCCCCCCGGTGCCCTGCACCGTCGGCTCCACCAGGCCGATCTGATCCCAGTAGCGGAGCTGCCGAGGCGTGCACGCCGTGAACTTGCAGGCTTGATGAGTGGTGAATCCCTCCATACGGACGCGCGCCCTTTCGACGTTCCTCACGACAACGGACAGCTCAGGCGCGGCCGGTGGATCGAAGGGTCAACCTCCGCTCGACGGTGACGCACCCCTACAGGGGAAGGGGTGCCCGTTGTACCGCAGCCGTCGCGCAGGTGGCAAGCTGCGAGGTCACGGCAGGCGCGAAACCACCCGAACGGGCTAGCCGGCGACGGGGTCGACGCGAGCGCGGAATCATGACGGATCGGCCGGCGGCGCTGGCGGTCGCAGGCGGGCGGCGATGCGGCCCATGATGCCGTTGATCGAGAGCCGCCCGTCGGCCTGCATCGCCCGGATCTGGTCGCGTCCGAGCTGGCCGAGGTACCGAGAGATCAACACGGCCGCGAGCACCATCACGACGAAGCCGGCCACGGCGATCCACACCGACACGACGAACAGCAGCACCAGGAGCGCGCCTGCGACGAAGGCCAGGCCGGCGAGTCGGATGCGGCGCGTGAGATGCGTGTAGAGGTCGGTGCGACCGACTTGCTCGACGAGCTTGGGATCGTCTTCGGCGAGCCGGCGCTCGATCTCGTCGAGGATCTGCTGTTCGTGATCGCTGAGCGGCATCGGGTCTCTTTCGGTCTGCTGACCGTTCGGGGGTTCGTCTCCTGTCGATTATAGGAACCCTGGGCGATGATCCGGAACCTCAGGACCTACGCGACGTCGCCCCCGCGATGTCGGTCCCGATCGAGCAGGGAGGCGGGACCGGCGGCGCCACGGCCGAACCGGGCCTCGATCCGGTCCACTGCCCGCTCGACATCGCCCCAGCGCTCACCCCGTAGGAAGGCGAGCTGCTCGGCCGCCCCTTGGACGAGCCCCGAGGCCTGCACGCCCAGGAGCCGCACCCGTCGCCGCTCTCCCGGGAGCGCCCGGTACAGGTCGGCCACCACGTGATAGATCTCGGAGCCGACCTCGGTGGGGTCGGGAAGCGTCCGGGCGCGCGTGAGCGTCGTGAAGGTCGCCAGGCGCACCTTGAGGGTCACCGTGCGGGCGCGGTAGCCGTCGGCCCGCAGGCGCGACGCCACGCGCCCCGACAGGGACAACAGCTCGCGCACCAGCGTTTCCTCGTCGTCGATGTCCCGCTCGAAGGTCTCCTCGTGTCCGACCGACTTCGGCGCCTCGTACGGCACGACGTCGCGCTCGTCGACCCCGTGCGCAAGCTCGCTCAGATGTCGGGCGTTCTGCTCACCCAGGAGTCGCGCGAGGATCGACTCGGGCGTTCGCCGGAGGTCGCCGATCGTCCGGATCGCCAGCCGTCCGAGCACCTCGCCCGTCTTCGCCCCCACGCCCCACAGGCGCCCCACCGGGAGGGCCTCGAGGAACCCGCCCACCCCGTCAGCGGGCACGACCAGCATGCCGTCGGGCTTGCAGAGGTCGGAGGCGAGCTTGGCGACGAACTTCGTGGATGCGACGCCCGCCGAGCAGGTCACGCCCACCTCGCGCTCGACGTCGGCGCGGATCTTCGCCGCGATCGTGGCCGGCGGACCGAACAACGAGGTGGCGCCGCCGACGTCGAGGAACGCTTCGTCCATCGAGATCGGCTCGACGAGGGGCGTGTGCGCGAGCAGCACCTCTCGGAACCGGTTCGAATGCGCCCGATAGGCCGCGAAGTCGGCCGGAAGGAAGATCCCGTCGGGGCACAGGCGCTTGGCGCGTACCCCGGGCATCGCCGAATGCACCCCGCACCGGCGTGCCTCGTACGAGGCGCTCGCCACCACGCCGCGGGGGCCACCGCCACCCACGATCACGGGCTTGCCGCGCAGCGACGGGTCCTTGAGCACCTCGACCGACGCGTAGAAGGCGTCGAGGTCGACGTGGAGGATCGGCTCAGGCGGTCGCGCGGTCATCGAGAGCCCCCTCGGGCACGCGGCGCACCGCACGCAGGCCCACGAGCCCGATCACCACGAGCAGGGCCCCCGCGGCCACGATGGTGGGCTGCACCGACACGACCCCGCCCAGCACCAGGAGCGCCAGCGAGCTCGCGAGGCCGGCGGTCTCCTGCAGCGAGACGAAGACGCTCGTCACGCGGCCGCGCTGCTCCTCGGGGACCACACGCTGGACCAAGGCCAACAGCGGCGGGAAGAGCAGGGCGAACCCCACGCCCGAAAGTGCGCTCGCCGCCAACGCCACCTGATAGACGCCGACGGCGGTGTACACGAAGATCCCCAGCCCGATCAGGGCCACCCCGGCGCACGTGAGTATCGCCTCGCGGCCCAGGGTCCGACGGGCGCGGGTGATCGCGATCGCGCCGACGAGCGCGCCGGCCCCGTGCGCGCCCCACAGGTAGAGCAGGTTGTCCCCGCCGCGCCCCAGGACGTTCCGCACGAAGAGCGGCTCGAGCACGAAGAAGACGTTCACCATGAACCACCCGAACACGGTGACCATGGCCAGGATCCGGAGCTGGGGATGGCGCCACGCCGTCGCCGCGCCGCGCCGCAGGTGGCCGAACGAGACGGTGGGGCGCTCCCCGCGCTGACGGACGTCGGGCACCATGAGCATGCAGAGCGGCGGCACGAGCGCCACGCCGGAGGCCGCGACGAAGACCGCGTGCGCGTTCCAGACGTGCAGGAGCCAGCCCGCCCCGAGCGAGCCCAGCACGAGCGAGAGCTGGAACGCCGTGGCGAGCGTCCCGTTGGCCCGCACCAGATCTTCCTGCGGGACGATCAGCGAGGTGAGCGCCGAACGCGAAGGCTCGATCGTCGCGAAGGCCCCACCCACCAGGAACCCCGACGCCCAAAGGCCCGGGAGCGACGTCGCGACCAGCGCCACGGGCACCGCGGCGAACTGCAGGCAGGCCCCGATCAGGCCCATCCACTTGGGACTCCATCGGTCGACCACGAGGCCCTGCAGCAGCGATCCCAGGATGAACGGCACCGACAGGGCCGCGCTCAAGACGGCCAGGTCCGAGGTGGACGCGTCGAAGCGATAGGTGGCCTCGGCGAACACCGTGCCGAAGAACGCGAAGAACGCGAGCGCCGAGAACCCCTGGGCCAGCACCACCCACCGGAACGGACCGTGGAACACCGGCCTGACGGACCGGGCGGTCTCGCCCTGGGCCAGGAACGGGGCCTCGACGAAGGCGGGGTCGTGCGGGCCGCGCTCCTCGATCGTCACCCTGCCTCCACCGGGGCCGCGGCCCGGGACTCATCCGGCCGACCCTCCGCTCGCGTGCCACAGTTTGCGCCCCGGCGTGCTCGGAGCCAGCGTCCCGGAGTGCATCTGCTCGCGCAGCTCCCCGCGACCGCGGGCTCGGTGCAGCGCGGTGAGGTCCCAGACCTCCTCGGCGATGATACTGACCCCCTTCACCCCGGTGCGGCGGAGCTCTCCCCACACGGCCAGCGCGTACCCGTGGAAGACGGTCTTCGCGACCTTGGGCTGCACCGACTCGAACACGGTGACCTCGACAGGTCCCGTGGCGTCGTCGAGCGTGAGGAAGATGATCCGCTGGCCGCTGCGGATCGCCGGGGTCTGCGAGGCCACCTTCACCCCGGCCACCATCACCTTCGTGCCGCCCCGCAGCGACCCGAGGTCCTTCGTCCGCGTGACCCCTAGATCGGCCAGGAGCGGCTCGAAGAAGCTCACGATGTGCCGGCTCGCGTCCATCCCCAGCACCTCGAGCTCGGCCCGCACGACCTCGGCGTCGGAGTAGTCCTTGAACGCGTAGGCCGGCGCGTGCGCGTCCGTGAGGGTGAGCTGGTCGCCCTCCCGAGGCGCCTCCGCAGTCATCGCCGTGTACAGGTTCTGGCGACGCTCGGGCGCGAGCGCATCGAACGCCCCCGCGTGCGCGAGCGCCCCGGTCACGGGCCTCGCCACCGTCGTGCGCCGCATGAAGTCCCCCACGTCGGTGAACGCCCGCTCGGCGCGTGCCCGCAAGATCGACCGGATCTCAGCATCCGAGATCCCGTGCACGTCTTTCAGGGCGAGCCTGACTCCGAAGCGTTGGGGTGGGGGCCGTTGCTCGGTCGGGGTCCCCCCCGAGCTGCTCGTCTCCGCTCGCTTCGCTCGCTGCGCTCGACGACGCTCGGGGGGGACCCTCCCTCTTACGGGTCCCGCCTCTTCGACCACGTAGTCGGATTCGCTCTCGTTGACGTCGAGGGGCAGGATCTCGATGTCGTGGTGTCTCGCGTCTTCGAGGATGAGCCTGCGGGGATACATGCCGGGGTCGTGGGTCAGGAGGCCCGCGACGAGGTGCGCGGGGTAGTGGGTCTTCAGGTAGGCGCTCTGGTAGGTCGGGACGGCGAAGGCGGCGGCGTGGGCCTTGCAGAAGCCGAAGCTGGCGAATTCGGCGAGTGCGTTCCAGGTCTTCAGCGCGGCGATCGGGTCGACGCCGCGCCCCTCGGCCTTCGCGAGGAAGTCTGACTTCAGGGACGGGAGCATCGCCTCGTCGCCGAGGTTGCGTCGCACGTGGTCGGCGTAGGTGAGGGTGTAGCCGGCGAGGGCGGCGAGGGTGCGCATGACCTGCTCGTGGTAGACGATCACGCCGTGGGTCTCGCGGAGGGCGGGCTCGAGGTCGGGGTGGGCGTAGACGGGGCGCTCCATGCGGTCGCGGCGGCGGAGGTAGGGGCGGATCATGTCGGACTTCACGGGACCGGGGCGGAACAGGGAGATGTCGACGATCAGGTCTTCCCAGCGGCGGGGTTGGAGCTTCTGGAGAAGCTCGCGCTGGCCGGGCGATTCGATCTGGAAGCAGCCGAGGGTGTCGGAGCGCCGGATCAGCTCGAACGTGGGCTCGTCGTCGAGTGGGATGCGGTCCAGGTCGACCTTCTCCCCCGTCGTGCGCGCGATCTCGTTCAGGGCGTGGCGCATCGACGAGAGCATCCGCACGCCGAGGATGTCGAGCTTCAGGTAGCCCAGCAGCTCCACGTCGTCCTTGTCGGCCTGGATCATGCGGTGGCCGCCCGCGCTGCGCTCCACGGGGACGCGTTCCACCAGGTCGTGGCCGGCGAGCACGATCCCGCAGGGGTGCAGCGCGATGTGCCGCGGGAACCCGTCGAGGCGCTCGGCCACCGTGAAGAGCCGCTCCATCTGGTCGAACTTCAGGTTGATGCCCTGGAGCTCGGGGAGCTTCGCGAGCGCCTCGCGCAGGTGCCGCGCCGAGATGTGCGGGAACGATTTCGCGATCATCCCGACCTCGACGTCGGGGAGCGCCAGGGCTTTGCCCACTTCCCGGATCGCCGAACGAGCCCGGTAGGTGTCGATCATCGCCACGCAGCCGGCGCGCTCCTCGCCATGGCGGGACAGGATCATGTCGTAGACGTCCTCGCGGCGGGCCGACTCCACGTCGATATCGATGTCGGGCAGCTCGTCGCGCATCGGGTTCAGGAATCGCTCGAAGGCGAGGTCGTGGCGGAGCGCGTCCACGTCGGAGATCCGCAGGAGGTACGTGACGAGCGAGCCGGCGGCGCTCCCCCGGCAGGCCGCCCGGATCCCCATCGCCCGGATGTCGGCCGCGATGTCGGCCACCGTCAGGAAGTACGCCGCGTACCCCATCCGCCGGATCATCGAGAGCTCGTGGTGGAGGCGATCGCGGAGCCGGTCGGTCTCCTTCAGGTCCCGGTCGAAGACCCCGCGCCAGCACCGCTCGGCCAGGAGCGCGTCGGCCGAGCGGCCGGCCGGCACCGGGAACTCGGGGAACCGCACCTGCTTGAGCCCCAGGTCGAACGTGACCATGGCGGCGATGTCGAGGGTGGCGTCGCACAGGTCGGGACGCTCGATGAACAGGCGCCGCATCTCGACGGCCGGCTTCAGCCAGCCCTCGGCGTTCGTGCGAGAAACGTTCGTGGCGGCCACCGGGACGATCCGACGCATGCACTCCAAGGCGTCGGCCACGAACGCGTCCTCGGGCACGAGGTAACGCACGGGGTTCGTGGCCACCGCGCGCACGTCGGCGCGTTCGGCGAGGCGGAGCATCGCGCGGATCTCGTCGTGGCTGTCGCGCTCCACCCGGTGCTCGATCCCGACGTAGCAGCGGTCGCGCCCGAACGCCTCCCGCAGGGGCGCGAGGAGCGATGCCGCGGTATCGGCGCGCCCGGCCGTGGCGAGCCGGCCCGGGTGAGACCCCGGGCCGGCGATCGCGACGAGCCCCTGGGCGTGTGCGCAGATCTGGCGGAGGTCGAGCCAGGGGTCCCCGCGCTCGCCCAGCATGTGGGCGTCGGTGACGAGACGGCACAGGTTCGCGTACCCCGTGTCGTCGGTCGCGATGAGGATGACGTGCGCGTCTTCCGGAGGTGGGTGCGAGGCTCGCACCGTGAGGGATGCGCCCAGGATGGGCTGCACACCCTCGTTCGCACACGCCCGCACGAACCGGGCCGCTCCGTAGAGCCCGTCGCGATCGGTGATGGCCACCGCCGGCATGCCGTGCTCGGCGGCGTGCGCCGCGAGTTGCTCCGGCGTGAACGCGCCCTCCTTCAACGAGAAGCACGAGCGGACGTCGAGGTGGACGAAGAGGGCGGCCATCGCGTGTCTCTTAGTCCATCTCTGACTAATCCCAGAGCCGTTCCATGTGCCACAGGTCGCGCTGACGGTCGAAGTACAGGTCCCAGACCGCGCCGCCGCGGGCCTCGACGCGCCAGTACTCGCGGTCGCGGCCGTCGTCCCACCACCGGCCCTCGATCCGCCACTTCCCGATCACGTCGGCGACCTCGTAGCGCCGCCCCCGCCACTCGAACGCCGACGGGATCCCGGTGTCGCGCTCCACCCGGATCTGTTCGTCGAACCGTTTCGTCATGACGATGACCTTGCTCCCGCTGGCGCCTGACCTGGCCCGAACCGTGACGCTCGTCACTGTCTGAGACTCGAACGTATGTTCGGATAGAGGTCGAATGTACGCCTGCCCTCAGACACCCGTCAAGGTGAGGTCGCGTCAGTGACTGCGGTCCGCGATCGAGGACCGCGGT
>JANLXF010000244.1:0-4757 GCA_031364965.1 Actinomycetes bacterium
CCGACATCGTGGTGAACGCCACCGGCCCGTGGTCCGAGCAGGTCGCGCGCATGGCGGGGGTCGACGTGCCGATCCGTCCCTCTCCCGGGGTGATGCTGGCCGTGCGCGGACGGAGTAGCCATGGCGTCATCCTCGCACGGAGTGCGCTGAACGCGCCGGGGCGCGCTCGCGGGCCCCGCGCGTCCGGTGGTTCAGGCGCGATCCTCGTGGTCCTGGCCTTCGGCGAAGTCCCCGTCGCGATCGTGCTCGGGGTGGTGCTCCACCGTCTCCTGGCCCTCGGCGAAGTCCCCTTCGTGGACGTCCGTCTTCTCGGTGACCTCGCCCTCCTGGCCCTTCGCGAAGTCACCCTTGGTGGTGTCCTCGGGGTGGTGCTCCTTCGTTTCCTGGCCTTCTGCGAAGTCCCCTTCGTGATCGCGTTCCTCGGTCATCTGGCTCCTTCCCTGGTCCCTCACACCCAGTCGAAGGTGCGGGTGACGGCCTTCTTCCACTGGGCGTACTCGTGCTCGATGTCGTCGGCGCTCTTCTGGGGCGTCCACTCGGCGTCCTTGCCCCAGTTCTGGCGCAGGTCGTCGTAGGAAGCCCAGAAGCCCACCGCGAGCCCCGCCGCGTAGGCGGCGCCCAGGGCCGTGGTCTCGGCGACCTTCGGCCGGATCACCGGCACCTGGAGGGCGTCGGCCTGGAACTGCATCAGCAGCTCGTTGTGGACCATGCCGCCGTCGACCTTCAGCTCCTTGAGCTTCACGCCGGAGTCGGCCTCCATCGCGTCGAGGACCTCGCGGGTCTGCCACGCGGTCGCCTCGAGGGCGGCGCGTGCGAAGTGACCCTTGTTGATGTAGCGGGTCAGACCCACGATCGCGCCGCGGGCGTCGCCGCGCCAGTAGGGAGCGAACAGGCCCGAGAACGCCGGCACGAAGTACATGCCGCCGTTGTCCTCGACCGTGGCCGCCAGCGACTCGATCTCCTGCGAGGTGCTGATCAGGCCCAGGTTGTCGCGCAGCCACTGCACGAGCGCCCCGGTGATCGCGATCGATCCCTCGAGGCAGTACACCGCGGGCTCGTCGCCGAGCTTCCAGCCGACCGTGGTCAGCAGGCCGCTCTTGGAGGGCACCATGTCGGTGCCGGTGTTCAGCAGCATGAAGTTGCCGGTGCCGTAGGTGTTCTTCGCGTCGCCCACGTCGTAGGCGGCCTGGCCGAACGTCGCGGCCTGCTGGTCGCCCAAGATCCCGGCGACGGGGATGCCGGCGAGCGGCTCGCCCTTCGCGGCGCCGTAGACCTCGGACGACGCCTTGATCTCGGGCAGCATCGACTTCGGCACGCCGATCGCCGACGTCAGCTCGTCGTCCCACTGGAGCGTCGCGAGGTTCATCAGCATCGTGCGGCTGGCGTTCGACACGTCGGTCACGTGCTTGCCGCCGTCGATGCCGCCCGTGAGGTTCCAGACCACCCAGGTGTCGATGTTGCCGAACACCAGGTCGCCCTTCTCGGCGCGCGCCCGCGCTCCCTCGACGTTGTCGAGGATCCACCGCACCTTCGTGCCCGAGAAGTACGTGGCCAAGGGCAGCCCGGTCTTCTCGCGGAAGCGGTCCTGGCCGCCGTCGGCCGAGAGCGAGTCCACGATGTCCTGCTGGCGCGTGTCCTGCCAGACCAGGGCGTTATAGACGGGCTCGCCCGTGTAGCGGTCCCACACCACCGCGGTCTCACGCTGGTTCGTGATGCCCACCGCGGCCAGGTCCGAGGACGTGAGGCCCGCCTTCGCGAGCGCTCCGCTGATGACCTGGGTGGTGCGGGTCCAGATCTCCTTGGGGTCGTGCTCGACCCAGCCGGCCTTCGGGAAGATCTGCTCGTGTTCCTTCTGATCGACCCCGATCACGTTGCCACCGCGATCGAAGATCATGAACCGCGTGCTCGTGGTGCCTTGGTCGATGGCACCTACGTAGTCCGCCATCACTGGCCTCCTTCGGTTCCTTCGGCGTCGCCGGCCCAGATGTCGGCGGCGGTCTGCATCAACAGGTACGAGGACGTGGCGCCGGGATCCTGGTGCCCGGCGCTGCGCTCACCAAGGTAACTCGCTCTCCCTTTCCGTGCGACGAGCGGGATCGTGGCCTCCATGCCGCGCTCCGCGGCGGCGGCGGCTCGGCGGAGCGCGTCTTCGAGGGACGCACCGTCTGCCGCCGCCGCAGCGAAGGCGTCACGCGCCGGGATCAGCGCGTCGAGCATCGTCTTGTCGCCCGGCTCGGCCTTGCCCCGGTTCTGCACGCCGGTGACGGCCGCGGCGAGCGCGGCGGCCCAGTCGTCCCGGGAGAGCTCCGACTTGCCGGCTGCCGCCCCGCCCAGCTGGAGGAAGAGCGTGCCGTAGAGCGGCCCGCTCGCGCCCCCCACCGTGGAGACGAGCGTCATCCCCACGGTCTTGAGCAGGGCGCCGACGTCGCCGTTGGGCTGCGCGTCGAGCTTGCCGAGCACGGCCTGCATCCCACGGTCCATGTTGATCCCGTGGTCCGCGTCGCCGATCGCCGAGTCGAGCTCGGTGAGGTAGGACTTCTGCTCGGCCATCGTGGCCGCGAAGACCCTCACCCACTCGACGACCTCGGCGTACGGGATGCCCGGCTCGGCCATGCCCCGTCAGACCCCCCAGCGGAGTCCGGCGGTCTTGACCGGCGCGTCCCACAGCTTCGTGAAGTCCTCGTTCAGCTTCAGGAGCGTGATCGAGCAGCCGGCCATGTCGAGCGACGTGATGTAGGAGCCGATCAGGTTGCGCGTGATCGTGATCCCGCGTCCCGTCAGGAACTTGTTGAGCTCGTTGAACACCACGTACAGCTCGATCAGCGGCGTTCCGCCCATGCCGTTGACGAAGGCGAGGACGTTGTCGCCGCTCGAGAAGGGGAGGTCGTCGACGACCGCGGTGGCCATCATCTCCACGATCTCGGAGGCCGGCTTCATCTTCATACGCTCGCGGCCGGGCTCGCCGTGGATCCCGACGCCCATCTCGATCTCGTCTTCGCCGAGCTCGAACGTCGGCTTGCCGGCGGCCGGCACCGTGCACGACGTGAGCGCCATGCCCATCGTTCGGGCGTTCGCGTTCACGTCGCGGCAGATGTCGGCGACCACCTTGAGATCGCGGCCCTCATCGGCCGCCGCGCCGGCGATCTTCTCGATCAGCACCGTCGCTCCCACACCGCGCCGACCGGCCGTGTACAGGCTGTCCTGCACGGCAACGTCGTCGTCGACGAGGACGGACTCGACCTCGGTGCCTTCGGCGCGACAGAGCTCGGCCGCCATCTCGAAGTTCATGACGTCGCCGGTGTAGTTCTTCACCAGGTGGATCACGCCCGCGCCGCCGTCGACGGCCTTGGTCGCGACCTCCATCTGGTCGGGGGTGGGCGAGGTGAAGACCTCACCGGGGCAGGCGGCGTCGAGCATGCCCTTGCCCACGAACCCCCCGTGCATCGGCTCGTGGCCCGAGCCGCCGCCCGAGACGAGCGCCACCTTTCCCTTGACCGGGGCGTCGGCGCGCACGATCACGTACGGGTCGTACATCACCCGTACGAGGTCGGGGTGCGCCGCCTCGATCCCCTGGAGCTCCTCGCGAACCACGTTCGCGGGGTCGTTGATCAGCTTCTTCATCAGCGCTGCCTCCTCGGCGGGGCCCCGCGGGCATGCGGGCCCCGCCCTCGATGAAGCGGGGGGTGAACGTCGTTACATGTTGAACGCGGCCTTGGCGAGCACGGCTCCTGCCACGCCGCCGATGATCGGGCCGACGACCGGGATCCACGAGTACGCCCAGTCCGAGCTGCCCTTGCCGGGGATCGGCAGGAGCTGGTGGATGATGCGCGGCCCCAGGTCACGCGCGGGGTTGATCGCGTAGCCGGTGGGTCCACCGAGCGACAGACCGATCACGAGCACGAGCAGGCCCACGGGGAACGCCCCCGTGGCGAGCGCGCCGGAGATCACCTGGTCGCCCATGGCGAGCCCGGAGATCGCGAGGATCCCGAACACGAGCATGGCCGTGCCGATGATCTCTGTGATCAGGTTGGCGGCGGTGTTGCGGATCGCAGGGCCGGTCGAGAAGACCGCGAGCTTGAGGCCCTGGTCCTCGGTCTCGCCCCAGTGCGCCAAGTAGGACAGGTACACCAAGATCGCGCCGATGAACGCCCCCACGAACTGGCCGGCGATCAAGGTCGGGACGTCGCCCCACTTGACGAGGTCGATCGATGCGAGCCCGATCGTGACGGCGGGGTTCAGGTGCGCGACGCCCCCGGTCACCGCGAGGCTCGCGAGCACGCCGGCGAACACCGCCATGCCCCACGCCCAGGTGATGACGATCCATCCGCCGTTCTGGGCCTTGGACCTGTTCAGCAATACGCCGGCGACGACCCCGTCGCCGAGCAAGATCAGCACCGCGGTGCCGACCACTTCTCCGAGGAACATCCGGTAACCACCCCTCTCTTGGTCACGGGCGCCCCGGATCGGTGCGCCTCCCGTGTCGGTAGCCAGACAACCGCCCGAACGAGGGGGGCGTCAATGGTTCGTACGGGCCGTACTCTGTTCGGCATGGCCGAACACAGGGTGGGCGCGCCGCGTTTGACACGAGGGCCCGGCTGGCCGGAGGGTGGGGCGACGTGAGCGACGCCTCCCTACCTTCGACCCCCGTCGACGCGGCCCTCGTCCGGCGCTGGATCCGCGACGCCGCCGACGAGTTCGCCGCCAACCGCGACTACCTGACCCAGCTCGACGCCGCGATCGGCGACGCCGACCACGGC
>JANLXF010000299.1:0-6901 GCA_031364965.1 Actinomycetes bacterium
CCCGCGAATGCGACCTCGTCGACGCTCCCCGACTCGTGGATCGGCTGATCCGCCCGGTCCGTCTCGGGATCGAAACGGATGACCTCCCCGGCGTACGAATCGAACCCCCAGAGGGCCCCGTCGCCGACGGCGAGCCCGTCGAGCTGGCCGTCCGTGAGTTGCCACGCTCGGGTGGCACCGGGGTCGCTCGGATCGACCCGGACGAGTCGCCCGTCGGTCATCGACACCCATACCGCCCCGTTGCCGACGACGAGGTCCGACTCGTGCCCCCATTGCCCCGCGCCACCTGAGGGGATCCGATCCACGTAGTCGGTGAGCTCGTCGGTCGCGGGATTCACCGTGACGACGCCGGCGACCGTGACCCACACCCGGTCGAACCCGGTGTCGACGTTGAGGTAGCCCGTCACGCCGAGGCTGATCGGAGCCTGCTCCCTGTGCTCGGGATCGACGTGGACGAGGTTCGCGTTCCGCGGCAGCCATACCCCTCCCTGGCCCGCTGCCCCGTCTCCCTGGCCGGGGGCTCCCGCCTGCTGTTGGACCTCGATCGAGATCACCTGTTGCTGCTCGCCGGTGGTCGGGTCCAGGCCCACGAGCGCGGACCGCGGTGGGCCGGCACGATCCGAAGGAACGCCGTCGTCGCGGGTGGCCAGGACGACCACGGCCGCCACGACCGCGATCAGCCCCGCCGCGCCCACGACGAGCACCCGCGTGCGCCGACGCGAAACTCCGGGCTCCATCGCCGCGTCGCGGCGCGCGCGAGCCACATCGTCATCGGTCTCGGGCGGCGTAACCGGATCATCGTCGATCCGCGTCACCCCGTAGAGGTGGACGTCCTCGTCCAGACCCTTCAGGTGGTGCATCCCCGCGTCCTCGAATCCGATGCCGGCGCCCGGAAGCAACTCCTTCACCGACGACGACACCATGATGACGCCACCCGTCGATGCACTCATGATCCGTGCGCCGGCGTGCACGGCGATCCCGCCGGGCTTACCGTCGACGATCTCGACCTCGCCGAAGTTCACGCCGGCGCGGATCTCGATCCCGAGTTCGCGGATCTCGCGCTGCGCGGCGGCTGCGCATCGAACAGCGTCCGCCGGCACGTCGAACGTCGCGAAGAACCCATCTCCGGCCGTGTCTTGCTCGTGTCCACCGAACCGCTTGAGATGCGCACGCACGATCCGGTGGTGGCGGGCCAGGAGCCGGAGCCACCTCGTATCGCCCAGCTCGCCGGCCACGTCGGTCGACGACACGATGTCGGTGAACAGCACGGCGGCGAGCCGCCGATCCCCGCCTCGCTTGCTCATCGCGTCAGTCTGGGTTCCCCGGCAGGGAACCGCAAGCGAGGTTACGCCGTCGGCAGGTACGCCGGCCGCGCGGCTTCGTACGCGGTGATCTTCTCCTCGTTGCGCAGGCTGAGGCCGATGTCGTCGAGGCCCTCGAGCAGGCGCCACCGCGTGAACGCCTCCATGTCGAACACCTCATCGATGCCCGGCGCCCTCACGACGAGCCCGTCGAGGTCCACCACGATCCGCGTGGTGGGGTCGTCCAGCACCGCGTCCATCAAGGCGCGCACCGACTCCTCGCGGAGCTCGACCGGAAGCAGCCCGATCTTCGTGCAGTTGTTGCGGAAGATGTCGGCGAAGCTCGGCGCGATCACCGCCTTGAAGCCGGCGTCCTCGATCGCCCACGGCGCGTGCTCGCGGCTGGACCCACACCCGAAGTTCGGACCGGCGATCAGGACCGACGCGCCGTCGTACCGCGGGTCGTTCATCACGAAGTTCGGGTCCTTGCGCCACTCGTCGAACAGGAACGGGCCGAAGCCGGACCGTTCGACGCGCTTCAGGTACTGCGCGGGGATGATCTGGTCGGTGTCGACGTCGGATCGGTCCACCGGCAGGGCCGTGCCCTCGATGATCGTGATCGGCTCCATCAGCTCAGGTCCTCCGGGGTCGCGAAGTGGCCGGCGATCGCGGTGGCCGCGGCCACCGCCGGGCTGACGAGGTGCGTGCGTCCGCCCTTGCCCTGCCGGCCCTCGAAGTTGCGGTTGCTGGTCGAGGCGCTGCGCTCGCCCGGGGCCAGGATGTCGGGGTTCATCCCCAGGCACATCGAGCACCCGGCGCCCCGCCACTCGAACCCCGCCGCCTCGAACACCTTGTCCAGGCCCTCCTGCTCGGCCTGGATCTTCACCGCGACCGAGCCGGGAACGACCAGACCGCGGATCCCGTCGGCGACGCGCCGGCCCTCGACCACCTTCGCCGCGACGTGCAGGTCCTCCATGCGCGAGTTCGTACACGAGCCGATGAAAACCGTGTTCGGGCGGACCTCCCGGATCGGCGTGCCGGGGGCGAGGTCCATGTACGCCAGCGCGCGTGCGGCAGCCTCGCGCTTGCCGGGTTCGTCGAACGCTTCCGGATCTGGCACCACGCCGTCGATCGTGACCGACTGCGCGGGGTTCGTGCCCCAGCTGACATACGGATTCAGGGCGCCGGCATCGAGCGTGACCCCCGCATCGAACACGGCGCCGTCGTCGGTGGGAAGCGACCGCCAGTCCTCGAGCGCGGACTCCCAGTCGGCGCCCTTCGGGGCGTGCGGCCGGCCTTCCACGTACGCGAACGTCGTGTCGTCGGGCGCGACCATGCCGGCGCGTGCCCCGCCTTCGATCGACATGTTGCAGATCGTCATGCGGCCTTCCATCGAGAGGGCGCGGATCGCCGAGCCGCGGTACTCGATCACGTGGCCCACGCCGCCCCCGGTTCCAATCCGGTTGATGATCGCCAGGATGATGTCCTTGGCACTGCACCCGAGCGGCAACTCGCCGTCGACGGTCACCGACATCGTCTTGGCCTTCGTCTGCGGCAGTGTCTGCGTCGCGAGCACATGCTCGACCTCGCTCGTGCCGATCCCGAACGCGAGCGCCCCGAACGCCCCGTGCGTCGAGGTGTGGGAATCGCCGCACACGATCGTCATGCCGGGCTGCGTATAACCCATCTCCGGCCCGATCACGTGCACGATTCCCTGCCCCGCGGAGCCCCACGGATAGAGCGTGACGCCGAACTCGTCGGCGTTCGTGCGGAGCGCCTCCATCTGGCGAGCGCTGACCTCGTCGGTCACCGGGCCGTCGGTGGTGGGCACGTTGTGGTCCATCGTCGCAACCGTGAGGTCGGGCCGTCGGACGGGGCGACCGTGCAGCCGCAGGCCGTCGAAGGCCTGCGGGCTGGTCACCTCGTGCACGAGGTGGAGATCGACGTACAGCAGATCGGGCTCGCCGTCGGCGCGATGCACGACGTGGCGTTCCCAGACCTTCTCGGCGAGCGTCTGCGGCATCGTGGGGCCTCCTTTCCGGCTCCGCGGACATCCGCGGTTGTCCCGGATAGTGGAACTGTGGTACCGATATACGGGACATGACCGTACCAGACGCCTCCGCGGGCGCGCTACCCTCGCCCCTCGACACCGGGGTCGGCGTGCTCGACCGATCCGTGGCGATCCTCGACGCCGTCGACCGAGGCGCACGAACGCTGGCCGAGGTGGTGGCCGCGACAGGCCTGTCGCGGACCACGGCGCACCGGCTCTTGCAGGCGTTGGAACGTCACGCCCTGCTAGGTCACGAGCGCGGATCCGGGTATCGCCTCGGCGTGCACCTCGGCAGGCTGGGCGCCGGTTCCCTCGATGCGATGCCCTGGCAAGCGCTCGCCCGCGATCCCCTCGCGCATCTCGCCGACGCGACCGGCGAGAGCGCCCAGCTCTACGTCCGCGAGGGCGATGTCCGCATCTGCGTGGAGGCGGTGGAGTCAGCGAACGAGCTCCGCACGATCGTGCCCGTGGGCAGCCGGCTGCCGCTGACCGCCGGCTCCGCCGGGAAGGTCTTCCTCGCATGGGCCACACCCGCCGACCGCGAACGTTTGGTCGGCGCCGCGTTCGCCCAGACACGCCGGACCCCGACGGGGGCCAAGCTCGCCCGGGAGCTCGCGGGCGTACGCCGGCGTGGCTGGGCATCCAGCGCGGGGGAACGGGAGGACGGCGTCGGGTCGGTAAGCGTGCCCGTGCTCGGGTCCGACGGCGAGCCGCTCGCGGTGGTGTCGATCTCCGGACCCATCACCCGCGTGGGTGGGGCCGCCGCGGAGCCGCAGCTGCACGCGGTCCGGGCTGCCGCTCGGGAGATCGAAGCAGCCGCGCGCGCCTGATCGCGCGGGTATACGCCCGAACCCCGGCTGCCGTATCCTCGAACGGCATGCCCCTGGATAAGCCCCTGGACGCGGTGCACCGCACCGTCGACACATGGTTGACCCCGCGACGAGCGCTCCTGGCCTCGGTCGTGTCGGTCGTCGTGGTCACCCTGATCGCGGCGACCCCGGGGTCCCCGTACCACCCGGTGCTGCCGGAGGAAGCGGGGGCTGGACCCTTGGGCCTCCTCGCGCGGGTACTGTGGCTCCATCGGCTCCCGCACGGCATCCTGATCGCCCTCGGGTTCGTGGCGATGATGGCCGCGGGTGTGGCCTTCCTGCTGGTGCTGTACGCGTGTGAGCAAGGCATGATCCCGGTCCGCACCGTGGTCACGCTGACGATCGCGTACTCGGCGGCTGTGCTCCTGCTCCCGTTGCTGCTATCGCGCGACGTCTTCAGCTACACGTATTACGGCCGGCTCGTCACGCAGTACCACCAGAATCCCTACGTCACGACGCCCGCCGACATCCCCACCTCAGATGTCGCCCGGTACCTGTGGCCCGGATGGCGTGACACGCCCTCGGTCTACGGCCCGGTGTTCGTCTGGCTCGCCGCCGCGATCACCGGCATGATCCATTCGCTGTCGCAGACGATCTTCGCGTTCCGCGCGCTGGCGCTCGCCGCCACCCTCGGGTCGGTGTGGTTCGTCTACCGCCTGATGCAGCATGTGCGTCCGGACAAGACCGCCTACGCCGTCGCCTTCATCGGGCTCAATCCCGTCGTGCTGTTCCATACCGCCGGCGGAGGGCATGTCGACGCGCTCGTGATGCTCTCGATCGCCGCGGCGATCTACTTCGTGGCCACGGATCGGCCGTATCCCGCCACGGCCATGCTGACCTTCGGCGCCCTCGTGAAGGTGTCGGCCGCGGTCCCCCTGCTCCTGCTGATCATCTACGTGGCGGCGCGCGCCGCACCCGATCGCCGCGCGCGGACCCTGGCCGGCCACATCGGGCTCGGCGCGGTCATATCGGGGTTCGCGGCGCTGCCGTTCATGCAGTCGACGAACCCGACCCTCGGGATGGTCCAGATCGTGCAGCACGCGTCGTGGATCGCTCCTCCCGAGCTGCTGGAGCGGATCCTGGAGGCGGGCGGGAAGCTCGTGGCCGGCACGACCGGAGGCCAGGTGGGGATCGTCGTGGCCCGGCTGGGGATGTACGCCGCGTTGCTCACGGGCGTCTTCCTGGTCGCCCGGCAGGTCTCGCGCAAGGCCGCCGGGCAGGGCGTCGAGTACCTCGCGGGCAGTTGGGGCTGGGCGCTCCTGGTCATGATGCTCTTCTCGCCGAGCCTGTTCCCTTGGTACTTCTCCTGGGTGCTCCCGGTGGCGTGGGCGCTCCCGAAGGTGCCGCGGCGCACGCTCGAGATCGCGTTCCTCGCGCTGTGCACCTCGCAGCTCACCACCGAGAACTTCCAGCTCCCGAACTGGATGCACGTCGACCTCGCGATCGGCCACCCGTTGCTGGTCGTGCTGCTCGTCTGGTTCCTCCGCGACCTCTGGCTTCGCCTGCGGTACGACGTCCCGCTGCACGCCGAGGTCGACGTCGCCGCGGTCGCGCGATCGCGGCACGCGTTGGTCTCGGCCGACCCCGTCGTGATCGTCCCGGAGGCCGAGACCGCGGCCGACGGGGCGCCCGAGGATCCGGTCCTCCCGTGAGCGAGCGGCCGTGAAGACCGGCAAGGCGATCGCGACGCTGCGGGCGATCAGGACCTTCAAGCGCACGCCCGTCGAGCCCAAGCGCCTCGCGAAGATCCTGGAGGCCGGGCGGCGAGCGCCGAGCTCGAAGAACGAACAGCGCTGGGCGTTCATCGTGGTGCGCGAGCCCGACCGGCTGGCGGCGCTCGCGGAGGTCGGCGACTACGCCGGGCATCTCGCGAAGGCGCCGGTCGCGATCGCGTTCGTGACCCCCGACAGCCGGGTCGACTGGGAGCGCGAGTCGATCGCGTTCGACCTGGGCCAATGCGTGCAGTCGATGTTGCTCGCCGCGTGGGAGATGGGGATCGGCGGATGCCACGCGGCCGTGTACGACGAGGCGGCTGCCCGGCGCATCCTCGGCCTGCCCGACGGCATGCGTTGCGACTACCTGATCTCGCTCGGGTACCCGAAGTCGCCGATCGCAACCGATCGCCCGAGAGCCAAGGTCGATCGACATCCGGTGTCGGCTCTGCGGCACGACGAGACCTGGACCGGGTAACGCGCTACCAGGCGTAGGCCTCGGGCGCCGTGCCACCGGGCCCGGGGAAGATCTCGTCGAGCTTCGCGAGCACCTCGTCGGAGAGCTTGATCTCGAGGGCACGCATGCACCCGAGCAGTTGCTCCTCGGTCCGCGGGCCGATGATCGGCGCCGTGACCGCGGGCTGGTGCAGCAGCCACGCCAGCGCGACGTCGGCCGGGCGCTCGCCCATCTCGTCGCAGAGGGCTTCCCAGCGGGTCAGTTGCTCCCGATGCGCCTCGATCTCGCCGGTCATGTACTCCTGGCCGCGACGCCAACCCTGCTCGACCTTCTGCAGGGCGCCGGCGAGCAGACCGCCCGAGAGCGGGCTCCACGGGATCAACCCCATCCCGTACTCCTGGATCGCGGGGATCACCTCGAGTTCGATCGTGCGGGCGGTCAGGTTGTAGAGCGACTGCTCGGACGCGAGCCCGAGAGAGTGCCGCCAGTTCGCGATCTCGTTCGCGCGCGCG
>JANLXF010000166.1:0-4862 GCA_031364965.1 Actinomycetes bacterium
CCTCGCCGCCGAGGTCGACAACCTCCGGGTGCAGCTCGAGACCGACGAGGCCTCGCTCCAGACCCTGCAGGCCGCGGCGCGCAAGGAAGCGCAGAAGGCCGAGAGCCGCAAGCAGGAGATCCTCGCGGACTTCACCCTGCAGCAGGACCTCCTCGCCTCGATCGACGCGAAGCTCGCCGAGGCCCAGACGTATGAGAAGAAGCTGTCGAAGGCGTACAAGGCCGCCCTCGCGGCCGCGGCGTCCCAAGGCTACGGCGGCGGTCACAGCAACGTGCCGATGCCGGCCGGCTGGGAGCACGTGCTCCAGGTCTGCCCCACGGGCTCGCCGCGAAGCTTTGGGGACGGCTTCGGCGCTCCCCGCTACGCGGGCGGCTACCACCTGCACAAGGGCGTGGACATATTGGCGCCGAGCGGGACCCCGATCTACGCCCCGTTCGCCGGCTACGCCCGGACCGACTACAACTCGCTGGGCGGCAACGTGGTCTTCGTCAGCGGGCAGTACGGCACCGTTTACAACGCGCACCTGTCCGCCTTCTCGTCCAGCTCGAACGGTCCGGTCTCGGCGGGCGACATCATCGGGTACGTGGGCGACACGGGCGATGCCACCGGCATCCCGCACAACCACTTCGAGTTCCACCCGAACGTCATGCCGCCGAGCTGGCCCTCGAGCTACTACGGGTACTCGATCATCGAGGACGCGATCAACCCGTATCCGCTGCTCGTCGCGGCCTGCGGCTAGCCGGCCGCGTCAGGGCGCGCTTCGGCTGCGCAGCAGGAGCCCGATACCCACGAGGAGTCCGCACCCCGCCAGGACCAGCAGGACGATGGCGGTCGTGTTCGCGCCGCCGCCCGCCGCTGCGGGCGCGATCGGCGAGGGTGCCGGCCGGCCGGCCACCACGAAGGTGCCCAGGCCCGGGATGCGCGCCTGGGCCTGCTGCTGCGCGCTCGAATCCGTGGTCTCGAGCTCCGTCCACGTCGAGCCGCTGGCGCTCCGCAGCAACGTATGGGTGGCGGCGTGGACGTCCGGCGTGACCGGGTAGAGCAGGATCAGGTCGATCGCACCGTCCAGCCTTCGCACCGGGGTTCCCGAGGGCCGATACGACGCCGTGAGGGTGTACGCGTTGCCGAACGTCACGACGCCGCCGTCGGGCGAGGCGAAGGCAGCCGGGTCGACGGGCTCGACCGAGAGCCGGACGATCGTTTGCCCGGCGAGCGGCGCGATCGCGCGGTCGGCCACGATCACGGTGACCTGGTTGTCCGAGGTGATGAGCACTTGGCCCCGGACCCCGGCGTCATCGAGCTCGAGCGTGAACTCGCCCGAGCTCGGGGGTTGATTGCCGTCGGCGAGATCCGGCGGCGGGCTCACCCAGCGGTACGGCGCCGCCGGACCGAGGCCGTCGAGGAGGGGGAGCCTCGCCAGAGGGGAGAGGTGGCCGGACCACGCCGCGAGCGCCGCCCACACGGCGGCCAGCGCCAGTCCCCCCACGAGCGCGCGTCGCGATGGGCTCACGTGATCGCCATCGGCTCGATCGCGTGCGTCGCGAGCGAGGGCGGCCAGACGACCGCGGCATGGCCGGGCTCGACCCACTCCCAGATCACGCTCGCGGCCGCCAGGTTGTCGCCCGCCGACAGGCTGCCCGGCGTGCCGAACCTGAGCCCGCTCCCGTTCGGGAGGGAGCCCAGCGGCAGGTCGGCCGCGCGTGCGGCGTCGGCCACGTCGGTGGCCGAGGAGCTCCGTGCGAGCGGCACCACGTCGGCGAACAACGCCCAGCCGGCCGAGAAGCCCGCGAGCGCCGCGGGGCTCATGTCCTCGCCGTAGCGATCGCGGTAGGCGGCGGAGGCGCGCTCGAGGAGTGCGGCTCCATCGGGGAGCAACCCCGCCGGATCGATCGATCCGCCGGCCGGCTTGTCCGAGGCGAACAGGCCCACCGCGTCGCGGCCGAGGGTCTCGCCGAACTCCGGCATGCAGTAGCTCGACGACGTTCCGATGCTCGCGACCAGCCGGACGTGGTTGCGCACCAGCGCCCGCCGCAGCGCGATCCCGTCCTCCAGGTAAGCCGAGACGAAGAGGACGTCGGCCCCCGAGCGGCCGATCTTCCGGGCGAGTGCGTCGTAGTCGGCGGTGCGGAAGTCGTATGCGAACTGGCCGACCTGACGGAGTCCCTGTTCGTCGAGCCGGTCGAACGCGCCCTGCGCGACGCTTCGTCCGTACACGTCGTCGACGAAGGCCACCGCGTATGTGAGACCGGCGGGGTTGCCCCGCACCTGCGGGGCGAACCGCTCGCTCATGAACTCGATCGCGGCGCGGCCCAGCGACGCTCCGGTCGGCGGGACCCGGAACGTGAGCGCCCCTCGGTCGGAGGCATCGGTGAGCATCCCCACAGCGCCCGTCTCCCAGAACAGCATCCCGCTCGCCGCAGCCGCCGCGGATGCCGGCGCCGAGATCGTGCTGCCGTAGCTGCCGAGCACGAGCTCGATCCCGGCGTTGTCGAGCTGTGCCACCGCTGCCGGTGCGGCGTCGGCGCCCGCCACGTCGATCGAGGTGATCGCGATCGGCCGGCCGTCGACGCCGCCGTCGTCGTTCACGAGCTCGGCGGCGAGCATCACGCCGCGGTGCTCGTCGACCCCGCCCTGGCCCTGCGAACCCGACAACGGGTAGATCGCGCCCACCCGGATCGGGTCGCCCCCCGCGGCGGACGAGCACGCCGACGCCAGCAGGGCCAGCGAGAGCACGAGGGCTCGGGTGCGCGTCATCGCAGCACCGTCGCGACGAGGTTGGCCGCGGCGTGGGTCGCCGCGGGAGCGAACCAGGTGCCCGAGGCCCACCGCTGCCACGAGAGCACCAGCCCGGCACCGAGGTCGACCGGGAAGGCCGCCCACCCGTACAGCGGGACGTGAAGGGCGGCGAAGAGGGTCGCCGTCACGCCGACCGCGATCATCGCGCCCGCCGGTACGAGACGGGCGTAGAGCACCCGGCGAAGGAGCGCCTCTTCCGCGACCGCCGCGAGCAGACCGAGCGGGATCGCCCACACGGTCGACGGGAACGCCACCGGCCTCCCGGCGGCGAACGCCGCCGCGCCCACACCGAGCATCCCCACGCCCAGGACCCCCCACGGCCGTACCCGTGCGCGATCGGAAGGAACGGGAACGAGCAGCCCCGCAACGGCGATCGCTCCGAGGACGGCCGCCAGCATCACCGAGCGCACGTCGCCGGGGAGGGTCAGGATCGCGAGCCGGGCGAGCAGGAGCGCGGACCCGAGTCCTGCGATGAGGAGGGGACCCGGTCCGGTCGACCCGCGAGCCGGTCGCGCGGTCGCCGCGATCATGCCTGGACCTCGAATGACACCGCCGCGATCACCCGGGGGTCGAAGGGGGCATGGTCGTTCGCCACGAACTCGACCTTCAGCAGGTGCGAGCCGGGCGCGACGCCGGGGATGGCCGACGCGAGACCCGAGGTCATCGAGATCAGCCGGTCGTCGAGGACGACGTGCAGGTGGCCCTCGTCGGGGACGAGGTCGGTTCCGGTCGTCGTCGAGATCGAGCCGCCGTCCAGGGAGAGCTTCAGGGTCACCGCGGTTCCCCGGACCGTCTCGCCGTTCTTCGGGCTGAGGATCGCCACCGTGGCGCCCGTGGACGGTCGAGGACCGGGGGCCATGGACATCGACATCGATACATGGCTCGGCGCGGCGGTGGAGGCCGAGACCGCGGCCGAGCTTCCCGTGTCCCCACAGGCGGCCATCAGCAGGGTCAGCGCGAGCAGCGCGGCCGGGACCGAGCGGTCGGTTCTCATGTCACTCCTGTCCGATCGTCTGGTCGTACGCGCCCGTGAGGGCGCCGCCGTCCCCCGTCGTGGCAAGCACGTCGATGTGCCAGCGGCCCGGAGCCATCGTGGTGTTGGCCACGAAGTGTCCCGGGCTGAAGCGGGTCGTGTCCAACACCTGGGGAGCACCGCCCGCCTGCGTCGCGATGATCGTCGCATCGGCGAGCGCCAGTTCCTGCCCCTCGCCGTCGAAGGCCGTGAGGTGGAGCTGGTTGGGGCCGGTGACGCCCGGGTCGGCGTAGTACTGCAGCTGGCGCCCGTCCGGCGAGGTGAACGTGACGATCGTGGGCAGGCCGTCCTGGGCCACCACGTCCACCTGCTGGTCGGCAGGCTCGATCGACAGGCCCATCGCCACCTCGGTCGCCTCCGACCCCGTCGTGATCGTGGCCGTGACGGTCCACGGGCCGGGGACCGACAGCTCCGTCCCGTCGCCGGTCCAGTGGTCGACCATGGATCCCATGCCGTCCATGCCCTGTAGGAGGTCGACCGAGGAGGCGAGATCCGGCCGGCCGATCGCCTCGAACCGCAGCGTGACGCCGTCGGCGGCCACCGGCACCCCGGAGTCGAAGTCGTCGACGCGGAGATCGTAGGTGTTCGCTCCCGGGGCACCCGGGCCGACGTCGAGCGCCACGTGCACGGTCGTGGCGAAATCCGAGCCCTCCACGGTGGTCACGGCGGCGGCGGGCGTCGGGGTTGAGAGCCGTGACGCAGGCGGGTTCGGGGGGAGACCGGTGAGCGTCGCGGTGAGGCCGAGGATGGCGATCGCGGTGACGACCTCGACGCCCACCACGCGGGCGAGCATCGGGGACCCGTCGGTGAGGCGGGGGATCGCGCGGAGCCGGTTGATCGCTCCGAGGCTTATCAGGACGATCACGAGCGCGACCTTGATCGCGAGGGTGGTGCCGTATGGGGTGTCGAGCGCCTTCGCGATGCCGGACCAGCCGTCGAGCTCGTCGATCGTGCGTACCACGCCCGAAGTCACCACCACGAGGAGCGCGTATCCGGCGAGCCTCGAATAGGCGGCGACCTCCGCCACGGGCGG
>JANLXF010000047.1:0-20371 GCA_031364965.1 Actinomycetes bacterium
TCCGCGAACGCCACCGCAAGCCGCGACTTGCCCACCCCGGGCGGAGCCAGGACGGTGACGAGGACGCAGGCTTGGTCCTCTATCGCGTCCTGGAGGGCCTGGTGAAGCACGGTCAGATGTCGGTCGCGCCCTACGAGTGGCGTCTCGCTTCCCGCCACCATCGGATGGATCTCCCGGACGCGCCAGGCCGAGACGGGCTCAGCCTTGCCCTTCGCCTGGAGCGGCTCAACCTCGTCAGCGAAGACCGCATCGCGCACCAGACGCCAGGTCGGCTCACCGATCAGTACCTGGCCGGGTTCAGCACCCGACTGCAGGCGCGACGCGGTGTTCATCGCGTCGCCGATGATCGGCTTCCCGTTCCCGGGCACCAGCACTTCGCCCGTCGTGATGCCGATCCGGGCCGCAAGTGGGATCGGCGAAGCCTCGTTCAGCGAATGAAGGCGCTCCTGCATCTCGATACCGGCCCGCACAGCGCGGAGCGCATCGTCCTCGTGGGCGTTCGGCAGACCGAAGACGGCCACGACCGCGTCGCCGATGAACTTCTGCACGCGACCCCCGTGGCGCTCGACCGCCGAACGCATCTCGGTGAAGTAGCTGTCGAGGATCGGCCGCAGCACCTCGGGGTCGTGCTGCTCGCCCAGGCTCGTGGAGCCCACCAGATCGCAGAACAAGGCGGAGATGATCTTGCGGACCTCACCAGACGAGGCGGACGCGCCGAGGAGCGACGCGCACCCGTTACAGAACTTCGCGCCGTCCGGGTTCTCCGTACCGCAGGTCGAGCAGATGAGCACGCGCCGATGCTATCCCTCATATGCACGGCGACGCTCCGCTGGGCCGTGTGAGCAGCATCCCGTGTCGGCGCGCACTCCAGCGATTCGCCGGAACCGAGGCGTCGCGCGTCGCGTGCCGTTCGTGGATACTGCCGGGCAAGCGTGCGGGCGTGCGGCCCGCGAGCCCGGGAAGGAGCTCGGCATGATTCGACGCACGGCGACTCTGGCGGCGCTCGCCATCGTACTGACCTTCGTCACGACAGGCTTCGCCTCGGCGGTCATCCCGACCAACGGCGTGTACCAAGGGACGCGGGACAGCGTGCCCGGGCCGCACGACGAGTACGAGGGGTACATCCGCGCGAAGGGATCGGGAACGAACCGCAAGATCGTTCCGCCCGGCGACTTCACGTGCGGCGGCTCGCCGTGCAGCGTGCCGAACATCCTGGTGCCCAGCGACGGCACCTGTAACGCGCTGAACGCGAACCTCGAGGCCACGAGCATCCCGATCACCTCCGGGGCGTTCGACTACACGGGCCGCGCGAACATCGGGATGGCTGGCGCCCGGATGCGGATCCATTTCAAGGGCGCATGGTCGACGCGAACCCGGATCGAAGGCTTCACGCGGATCTGGAACGCGAGCTGTGACAGCGGCAAGGTCCGCTGGACGATGGACACCCCGCCTCCGTAGGCGAGATCGCTCGCGCACGGAGCGGACGAGTCACACGGGGATCCGGCCCTCGACGGTCGTGCCCTCGCCGGGCCGCGAGATGACCTGGAGGGCGCCTCCGATCGCGTCGAGGCGGTCGGCCATCCCCTGCAGACCCGTCCCGTGGCTCGTCGTCGCCGTATCGAAGCCCGCCCCGTCGTCCGTGACGGTGAACCGGAGCTCGCCGTCGGTCTGCGAGAAACTGACCTCCGCGCGCGTGGCCCCTGCGTATTTCGCCACGTTGGTGAGGGCCTCCAGTGCGCAGAAGTAGACGGCGGCCTCGGTGTCCTGCGGGTACCGGCCGATCCCGTCGGACCGCACGCCGGTGGGCACGGTCGCCTTGCGCGCCTGCGCCTCGAGCGCCGTCACCAGCCCCCGGTCGGCGAGCAGCGGCGGGTAGATCCCGCGCGCCAGGTCGCGGAGTTGTTCCAGCGCGTCGGTGGCATCGGCCTGGAGGTCGGCCACCATCGCGCCCGCCTGCCCGGGATCGCGATCGAGCAGCTGGCCCAGCAGGCGGAGCTTCACCGTGAGGGGGACGATCTGCTGCTGCGCGCCGTCGTGCAGGTTCCGCTCGATCCGCCGTCGCCCCTCGTCCTGCGCGGTGACGAGCCGCTGCCGGCTGGCGCGCAGCTCCTCGATCGTGCCGATCAGCTGCTCGGTGAGCGCCACGTTGCGCATCACCAGTCCCGCCTGGGCGGCGAGGTCGCGAACGAGTTTCTCCTCGTTGTGGGCGATCGACTCCCCCGGCCGCTCGGTGATCGACAGCGCGCCCAGCAGCTCACCCTGATGCCGCACCGGCTCGAACATCGTCGTCGGGGAGACCGACTCCTCACCGGCCGTCGAGACGGGGATGGGCGCGGGACGCTCCCCGTCCTCGGGCCACGCGGCCTCGGCGCGAAGACGATCGCCGATGCGGACCCACACGTCGGCCCGGGCCGCGCCCGTGCCCTCGGCGAGGACCCGCGCCATCCTCGTGAGCAGCTCATCGGTCGCGTACGCGTTGCCCAGCCGCTCGGAGAACTGCGAGAGCACCTCGTACGGGGTCGCCCGCTCCCCGTACACGAGCCGGTCGGCGAAGCGCTGCGCACGCCGCCGAGCCGGCTGGAACGCCAGGGCCACGACCGCCGCGGCGGCGGCGGACAACAACGGGCTCGCCTTGGTGCCCACGAGCGCTCCGACGCCGACGACGATCGCGGCGTAGACGGCGGAGATGAAGACCGCCATGGCGCCGAGCAGCAGCGCGCGGTTGATCACGACGTCGATGTCGAACAGGTGGTAACGCAGCACCGAGACCCCGATCGCGACAGGGATCAGGCCGAACGAGGCGACGGCGACCCCTTGGAGGAGGGCCAGCCAGCCGGGCGTGTCGGTCGCGCCCCACGAACTGCTGAACGAGAAAACGAGGGCGAGCGCGTAGAGGACGGCCACGGTGCCCGCCGCGGTCACGAGCCAGCGAAGCTGGAGTCGCTCGATACCCGTAGACCGCCGGAACCGCAGGACCAGGCTCACCAAGGAGCCGATCACCCCGATCGGGAACATGAGGAGGGAGACGATGGCGACCGAGAGCACCGGGCGCAGCGCCTCGATCCCGAGAGGGTTCTGCAGGTCGGGGAAGGAGCTCTCCGTCATCTTCCCCGGCGACAGCAGGATCGCCAGGAAGGCGATCGTCATGCTGATGCCGAGGGCCCACGCGAACCAGCGCCACCGCGGGGACGGCAGGTGCCCCTCGGGGAACAGCAGGAGCAGGAACGTGACCGGGATCGCGACGACCGGGATCCACATCGGCTGGGTGAACGACTCCAGGATCGCGCCCAGCTCGCGCCCGCCCACGCCGCCGTGGATCGCGTAGCTCGCGTATGACGACATCAGCGCGCTCACGCCCAGGGAGACCCCAACCCCGAGCATCACCCAGCTCACCGCGTTGTCCGGCCGTCGGATCGCGAGGATGTATCCGATGACCGGGAAGAGGAAGAAGCTGAGGACCAGCACGTCGGTTTCCTGGGCCCGCAGATCCAGGATCGAGAGCCAGACCCCCGCCACCACCCCGAGGATCGTCAGACCGAAGAGGACGCGTGCCAGCAGGCGCAGCCGAGGCGAGCCCGTCACCGTCGTTGCCCCGACGCCGTCCTCCATGGGCGCCATGCTGGCACGTCGCCCGTCGCCGAACCACCCGCGAGTTCTTGAACGACGCTCAGTTGCGCCCTGCCCCGGGTGGCCCTACGGTCGCCGGAGGTCAGCGGGCGAGGGAGGATCACGATGAGCACGGCACCCCGGCGGATCGCGGCACTCGGAGCGATCACGGCGACGATCCTGGTGGTGGGCATGCTGCCCGCGGTTGCCGCGGCGCCCGGGTGGGCGGGCGAGACGATCGTGGGCGCGGGCAACACCTGGGAGCCGCATATCGCGGCCGACCCCGGCGCTCCCTACGTCTATGCGATCTACAACGACTTCTCGGGATCGAGGTCGTGCAACACATGCCCATCGCCGTACATGGTCGTGCGGGCCTCGGCGAACAACGGCGCGACGTTCGGACCCGAGGTGCGGCTCTGCTCGTGCGCGCACGTCAGCTGGCAGTACGACCCCGTGATCCAGGTCGCGACCACCGGCACGGTGTTCGCCGTGTGGATGAACGAGTACACGATCGTGTTCTCGAGGTCCGTCGACCACGGGGCGACGTGGAGCGCGCCGCTCAAGGTCTCGGCCAAGATCAGCTCCGACAAGCCGTGGTTCGGTATCTCACCCGATGGCACCGACATCTACATCGCGTGGGCCAAGGGGACGGGTGGCGACCTCTACGAGGCCCACTCGCATAGCGGTGGTACGACCTTCTCGGCACCTCAGATGATCGGCACGCAGCCCAACAGCCACTACTACTACCCGAACGGGTTCGCGGTGCCATCCGCCGGCGTCGCCGTGCTCTCCGCGTCCCTCTACCCGGGGAGCAGCAGGCAGACGAGCGGCTCGATCACGATCACGACGTTCCGGACGGCGAACGGCGGCACGACGTGGACACGTTCCAACGTCGACACCGTCGCATCGAGCGTCGACTTCGATACGTCGTCGACGACCACGCTCGCGGGCGACGCGGCGGGCACGTTGGTGATGGAGTACAGCGGGGCCACCGTCGCGGGGGGCAACGGGCACATCTACGTGCGTCGCTCGACCGATGGTGGGCTGAACTGGAGCGCGCGCACGGAGCTGACGCCCGCGATCGGCGGCGGGAACGCGAGCTTCCCGGCGATCGACGGAGGGGGGGCCGGCCAGTTCCGGCTCACGTGGATGGAGCAGCGCGCCGGATGGTGGAACGTGTACCACCGAGGCTCGAGCGATGGCGGTATGACCTGGACGGCCGAGGAGGACATCTCCGATGTATCCGGCGGTGCGGCGTACAAGACGGCCACAGGATTCGCTTCACCGTACGGCGACTACGACGGCGTCGCGATCACGAACACGGGCACGACCGTCTCGATCTCTGCCCAGGGGGCGAGCTTCGGTGCGGGGCCGGGCAACGTCTGGGTGAACCGGCAGATCTGACCGGCACGCGAGGTCAGCTCGGTCGGTTCACGTACACCGGCGGGTTCGTTCCCTCGGGGATCGAATACATCGAGCGGTTCCAGGTGGCGAACGCCACCGACTCGGCGCCCGGCCCCACCTCGACGTCGCACGGCGTGCCGGCGAGCGCCGTCGCCACCCGGTGATCGCTCCGCCAGCGATAGAGGAGCGCGTGGCGATAGTTGCGGATCACGATCCCCCGCTCGCCCACGTCGGCCGCGCTGATGTTGCCGATCGCGACGTTCGTGACCCTCTGCATCGCGCGGCTCGCACCGTCGCGCAGCGGCGAGACGTCGGCGCGGTACACCGTGCCCGTCTCGAGCGTCTTCTCCTTCGAGACGATGTAGAGATGCCCGCCGGTCACGAACATCGCCTCGGCGTTGTGCGCGCCGTCGGGATACGTCAGGGTCACCATCTTCGCGCTCACCGATCGTGCGGAGAGGCCGGGCTCGCGGAACCAATACGCCGCCACGCTGGACCGGCGCCTGCCGTTGTCACCGATGTCACCGATCCACACGCGGCGATCCCAGAACGCGATGTCCTCCCAGTCGTGGTTCTGGGCGTGCGTCACCGGGATGCTCGCGCGCGCGCTCCCGTCGGGCCGGATCGCGTCGATCCGCTCCGGGTTCCCGCCGTCCTGTTCGACCCACAGCGTCTTGCGATATCGCCGGCTCGCGACCACACCCGAGATCTCCCGGATCGACGACAGCCCCGTGACATGTCCGGTCACGCTCGCGGCACGGTAGCTGGGGCATCGCGGGAGCCGTTGGGCGGCCGCCGGCGGCGCGAGGACGAACCCGAGCGTCAGGATCAGCGGCAGGCAGATCCCGCGGCTCCGGATCATCGCTTCGAGCGCCGGCGCGTGATCGGCATCGCTCATCGTCGGAGCCTACCGCTCGAGACGGGCGCGGAGCGCGGTTTCGATCTCGGAGACCTGCGCGGGGTCGGTCACCTTGCCGCCGATCGCGTCCCGCACGTAGAACGCGTCGATCACGCGACCCGTGTAGGTGGCGACCTTGGCGACGTGCACATCGAGCTGGAGGTCGGCCAGGGCGCTCGTGACGTCGAAGAGCAGCCCCAGTCGGTCGGGCCCTCCCACCTCGATCACCGTGGAGAAATCGCTCGCGTCGTTCGCGACCGTGATCGTCACGGGCACGCTGCCGTCGGGCGGCGGGTAGTGCTTGCGCTTGTCCTCGACCCGCCGGTCGAGCGAGATCGCGCCCTCGATCGCGCCCCGGAGGGTCCGACGGAACTCCCGCCAGCGCCGCTCCCCCACCTCGGGCTCGAACGCGCCCGCCACCTCGAACAGGTCGGCCGCCAGTCCGTCCACGGTCGTGAACACCTGCGCGGACAGGATCGACAACCCGGCCACGGCGAGCGCGCCCGCGATCCACGACAGCAATCCGGGACGGTCGGCGGCCACGACGAGCAGCTCGTACGACCCGGGCTGCGAGCCGGCGGCCGCCGCCGACCGTACGTCGTTCCTGCCGATTTCGGGGGCGATCGTGGCGAAGTGGCGCGCCGCCCGTTCGGGCTCCACCGACAGGAAGTACCCGCGGGGCATCCGGAGGATGAACCGCTCGACCTCGTCGTCGGGCTCGCGATCGAGCAGATCGCGCAGCCGCTCGATGCGGCCGGTGAGTCGCTCGGCCAGCTCGGCCCCCATCTCCCCTCGGTCGAACACGCGACGGACCTTCGTCACGAGCTCGCGGACCAGTGCCCGGCGCCACGGGGTCCAGGCGGCGGGACCGGTCGCCGCCGCGTCGGCCTTGGCGAGCAGGTAGAGGGCGCTGAGCCGTTCGGACGAGCCGATCGTCGCGGCCACGCCCATGATCAGATCCTCGTCGGTGAGGTCGCGCCGGGTCGCGGTGTCGGGCAACAGCAGGTGCTGCGCCACCATGAACGAGGCCAGCTCGCGCGTCCCGTCCGGCAGCCCCATCGACGCGAGGACCTCCCCGGCGATCCGCGCGCCGATCGGGACGTGGCCGCCCTCCCCCGTCTTGCCGATGTCATGGAACAGCGCGCCCAAGAGCAGCGCGTCGGGGTCCGACACCTCCGCGGCCGCACGCTGCTCCTCGGGGTCGTCGGGGCCCGGCGCCGCGAGCATCGTGGCCATGCCGGTGAGCGCGGTGGTCAGGTGCGTGTCCACGGTGAAGCGGTGGTACGGGTCGCGCTGAGGGCGGCATCGGACCGCGCGCCACGCGGGGATGTACCGCGCGAGGAGCCCCAGCTGGTCGAGCGCGTCGAGCGCCTGTGCCGCGGGCGGGCCCGACCGCACGATCCGAAGGAAGGCGTCGCGCACGTCGGCGGTCCACTCGACCGGATCCGGGATCTCCGCCGCCTCGATCGCATCGAGGAGACCGGGGGTCAGCGGATCGCCGGCGACGGCGGCCGTCGCGAGCGCGGCGAGCACCCCCGCGGGCCCCTCGGCTCGATCGACGACGGCTGTGACGTCGCGGTCGCCGGCCGCGGCGCGTGCGAGGACGTCGTCGAGGGTCCGCGACACCTGCCGGGCGTGCTCGAACACGCCGCGCATCAGCCCGTCCTCGGCGATCAGTCGCGGCTCGTCGAGGAACCCCATGGCGTGGGCGATCGACGCCTGGTGGTCCAGCGTGAGCCGGTCGGTACGCCGCCCCGTTTCCAGGTGCAGCGCGCTCCGCACCCGGATCAAGAACTCCTCGGCGGCCTCAAGGGCCGCGCGTTCCCGATCGCGCAGGAGGGTCTCCTCGGTCGCGGTGAGGATCCAGCGCACGGTCTGGATATCTCGCAGCCCGCCGGCCCCTTCCTTCAGCTCGGGCTCGAGCAGATGCGCCGTGGATCCGTAGCGCGCGGCGCGCGCGGCCGCGCCTTCACCGAGCCGCCCGACGAAACCCGCAGCCTCGCCGCGCACCCGCCCGCTGACGCGCGCGGCCGCCTCGTTCGAAAGGGATCGGTCACCCGCGAGGTATCGAAGATCCAGCATCGCGGTGGCGGCGTCGAGGCGCTCCGACGCGATCTCCTCGCACTCGGCCGGCGTGCGGACCGCCTGGCCCACCTCGAGCCCCGCATCCCACAAGGGGTACAGGAGCCGGTCCACGACGGCCGCCACCTCGTCGGGCCGGACGCCGTCGTGCACGATGAGCACATCGACGTCGGAGCGCGGGAGCTGCTGCTGCCGCCCGTAGCCGCCGAGCGCGGCGAGCGCGATCCCCTCGGGCGGGCCGGCCGACCCGTACAGGGAGACGAGCGCCGCGTCGAGCAGGTCGCTGCGCCGCCGGGCGGACCACCGCCCGTGGTGGCCGGTCGAGTAGGCGCGGTCGAGCGCCGCGAGCTCCTCGGTCAGGCGGGTGAGCGGCTCGACGGTCATCGCTGGCTGGACGTCGCTCCGGAGCCGGGACTCAGAGGGCGTCCGGGCCCATCTCGCCCGTCCGGATCCGGATCACCTGCTCGGCCTCGGTGACCCAGAGCTTCCCGTCGCCGATCTTGCCGGTGCGTGCGGCTTTGACGATCGCGTCGACCACACCCTGGAGATCCGCGTCGGCGACCAGGATCTCGAGCTTGACCTTCGGGACGAAGTCGACCTGATATTCGGCCCCGCGATAGACCTCCGTGTGCCCGCGCTGACGTCCGAACCCCTCGACGTCGGTGGTGGTGAGCCCCTGAACCCCCAGGTCGCGGAGCGCTTCCTTCACCTCGTCGACGCGGTGCGGCTTCACGATGGCGGTCACGAGCTTCACGTCGGTCCTTCCGGCCGGTGGGTGCCCTAGCCTAGTCGGCCCGGGGCGCACCTTCGACGGGACGTTCCACGATGCGGTACTCGCGGCGCACGTTTGTGCCCGCACGCTCGTACAGGCGCGTGGCGCCGGTCGTGTTCTCGGTATCGACGCCGATCCGCACGTGGCCGTATCCCCGGGAGGCGATGAAGGCGAACGAGCGCTGCAGGAGCGCCATCCCGATGCCGCGGCCGCGCCAGGGCTCGAGCACGCCGAGCTCTCCCACCCACACGAGGTCTTCGCTCGGCAGGAGGACCGACACCCCCACGGCTTCCTCTCCCTCGAACGCGAGCAGCACCCACGTCGGGTCGTACCCGGGGAACCCCGACCACATCGCGAGCCACTCGTCGTAAGCGAAGGGCTCGTACCCGAAGTGATCCTTGAACGCCTCCTCGAGGATCGCCCATGCCGCGCGCTGGTCGTCGCCCTCGGTGCCGAACCGGATCGTGATCCCCTCGGGGTCGGGGGGCGCCGGATACCCGGTCTCGAGATCGCGCTGCAGGTGCCAGAACGAGCGGACGTGCGCGTAGCCGCGTGCCGCGAAGAGCGAAGCCGCGGCGGCGTCGGGAGACGGATAGCCGTTGCGGAGCGGCGCCGTGACGCCCGGCGGGACCCGTTCCACGGCGCGCGCCTCGATCCATCCGGCCAGGAACGAGCCGACCCCGGCGCCGCGATGCCGCGGATCGATCTTCGCGTACCCGAACACCTGGATCGCGGGATCTTTCGCCACGACTTCGCAGTACGCGACGAGCGCCTCGTCGGGGCCCTGCACCACCAAGGAGTCGCGCGCCAGATCGAACCACGGCTCGGCCCACGTCTCGAGTATCTCGTCGCGGGCCGGATCCGCGAACCCCACGTCGGCGAGATCGGCCCTCTGGAAGAGCCCCACCAGCGCGCCGAGATCGTCCTGCGCGGCCGCGCGGGACCGGTACCCCCCGGGCAGGGTCACTCCCCGACGGCCTTCTTCCTCGCGCTCGTCTTCTTGGCCGTCGACGACTTCGCCGCCGTCTTCTTGGCAGCCGACTTCTTGGCGGGCGTCTTCTTCGAGGGCGCCGCACGCTCGGAGCCACCGCCCGCCTGCTTCTTCGCCGCGGCCACGCTGGCCTTCAGGGCCTCCATCAGGTCGACGACCTTCGCGGTGGGCTCGGCCTCGACGACCTCGATCTCCTCGCCCGAGATCTTCGCCTCGACGATGCGCAGGAGCGCCTCCCGGTAGTCGTCGGTGAACTCCTCGGGGTTCCAGTCGGCGGTGAGGTTCTCGATCAGCTGTCGCGCCATCTCGAGCTCCTGGGCGCGGACCTTCAGGTCGACGTCGACCCCCCCGAAGTCGGCCGCGCGGATCTCGTCAGGCCAGTACATCGTCTCGAGCACGAAGGCCTCGTCCTTGAACCGGAGCGCGGCCAAGTGCTCCTTGTCGCGGAAGCTGACCTTCGCGATGCCGACCCTGTTGTCCTGGCTGAGCGCCTCGCGCAGGAGCGCGTACGCCTTCGCGCCGGTCTCGTCGGGCACCAGGTAGTAGCTCTTCTTGTAGAGCATCGGGTCGATCTCGTCGAGATCGACGAACTGCACGATGTCGATCGCGCGGCTCGACTCGACCGGCACCTTGTCGAAGTCCTCGTCGGACAGGACCACGTAGCGGTCCTTCTCGTACTCGTAACCCTTGACGATCTCGTCGTATGGCACCTCTTCGCCGTCGACCGAGCAGGTGCGCTTCATGCGGATGCGCCCGCCGTCTTCCTCGTGGATCTGGTTGAAACGGAGCGTCTTCTCCTCGGTGGCCGGGTATACGGCGACGGGGATCGTCACCAGTCCGAAGGAGATCGCTCCCTTCCACATCGTCCGTGGCATGTCGGTACCCCCTGAACGTGTCTCTCCTGCCGCCCGCGCGGCGGAACGTTCATCTTATCCCGGGTCGCCGACGCGACCGGGGTCAGGCCAGCAAGGCGTCGCTGAAGGGATACGGAGCCAGGACCTCGAGCCCCCCGGCCGTGACGAGCGCCACGTCGCCGAGCTTCACGCCGTCTCGCGCACCCACCTCTCCGGCGTACAGCTCGACGACGAGCACCATGTCCTCCCGGATGACCCGGTCGGCGTTCCACTGGCGGTCGAACGGGTAGCAGACGCTCGGGCTCTCCTCCTCGAGGCCCACGCTATGGATCATCACCTCGTAGCGCTGGTCCCGGTACCGCTCGGGAAGCTCGGGCGCCCGGGCCGCGATCTCGGCGCACGTCAGGCCAGGCTTGACCGCCGCCTTCATCCCCTCGAGCCAGTCGAAGGCGTCGCGGTACAGGGCGCGTTGGCCGGCGCTTGGCTCCGCGCCCACAGGGAACGTGCGCGAGACGCAGAAGAAGCAGCCGCCGATCCCGACCGTATCGGTGTCGACGAAGACGAGATCGCCCGGCTCGAGCGCCCGGTCGGTCGCCTCGGCGCGCCACGGGTTCGTGTTCGGGCCCGACGCGACCGTGCTCGTCGCCTGGAACTCGCCTCCGCCCCGGTGCATCCGGTCGCCGAGCACCGCGAGCAGGTCCCGCTCGCGCACGCCGGGTTCGACCGCGGCCTCGAAGGCAGTGAGCATGTCCACGAGCAGCGGCCCGTTCGCCCGGAACACCCGCACCTCCTCGGGCGTCTTGACCTCGCGCGCGGCCTCGGTCGTCGGCGCGGAGTCCACGAACATGAAGCCGAGCCGCTGCAGCGCGAGGAACCCGGGCGTCCCAAGGCGGTCGAGCGCGATCGTCGTCCCGGTGGCGCCCAGCTCGCGCATCGCCGCCGCGATCTCGGCGGCCCATCCGTCGGCGAGCGCGTTGGCGTCGTCGCAGAACTCCCACGACGCCATCGGCCGCACGTCCTTCGCCAGGAGCTCGGCCCGATGCACCGAGTTGGGATGCTCGAAGAGGATCGGCGTGCCCTCGGCCGGGACCAGAGCGCAGCGCACCATCGTCGTGAGGGCCCACAGCGGCATCGTCGAGACCCCCGTGGCGTACCGGATGTTCGGCTCGTTGAACAGCAGGCACACCTCGACGCCGTGGTCACGCATCGACGACTGGAGCCTGGCTTGGCGCTCGTCGCGCAGGCGCCGATCGTCGATGTTCGAGGGCTCGATCACGGGCGGGGTTCTACCACACGCGGCTACCATCGGCGCGTGGCGACGAAGAGGCGACAAGGGAGCGGGACCGCGTTCACGGTGGAGCTGCCGCGCACGATCGAGGTGCGCAAGGACGGCGACGCCTGGTGGACCGAGTCGGGCGGGCGTGAGCTACGGCTTTCGAACCTCGACAAGCCCTATTGGCCCGACGAGGGCTACACGAAGGGCGACCTCGTGAACTACTACGCTAACGTCGCCGAGCTGATCGTGCCGCACCTCGCGTCGCGCCCGCTCACGATGAAGCGGATGCCCGACGGCGTCGAGGGCGAGTTCTTCTACGAGAAGACCGCGCCCTCGCACACGCCCGACTGGATCCATCGGTGCCGCGTGATGTCGGAAGACGCGAAGAAGGGCGTGATCGACTACCTGATCGTGGACGACGAGGCCGCCCTGCTCTACGTGGCGAACCTCGGCTGCATCGAGATGCACCCGCTCCACTCGAAGTGCGACGACGTCGAGCACCCCGACTACCTGTTCTTCGATCTCGATCCGTTCCCGCCGTACACGTACGAGGACGTGCTGATCGTGGCGCGGCACATCAAGGCGCTGCTCGACCAGCTGGGGCTCACGGCGTATCCGAAGACGAGCGGCGCCACCGGCCTGCAGATCTACCTGCCGATCGAGCGGGGTGCGTACACCTACGGCCAGGTCCGGGCGTTCGTCGGCGCGTGCGGCCGGCTGATCACGCGCGCCGACCCCGACCGCACCACGATGGCGTGGAAGATCGACGACCGCACCGGGAAGGTCTTCATCGACCACAACATGAACCGCGCCGGGGCGAACATCGCCGCCGCCTATTCGATGCGGCCCGAGCGCGGCGCCTCGCTCTCGACGCCCTTGACCTGGGACGAGGTGACGGAGGGCGGGTTCGAGCCGTACGACTTCCGGATCGACACCGTGTGGGAACGGTTCGCCGAGCTGGGCGACCTGTTCGCACCGGTGCGCGAGGGACCGGTGAACGACCTCGCCGATGCCTTCGAGGCGCTCGACGTGACGGCCGAGGACGACGACGGCGCCGCGCGCCCGCTCCCGCGCACGGCCGCGGCGTCGGTGGCGTCGCGCACGAGCGAGGAGATCGCGGTCGCCTCGAAGGACCCCACGTTGATGGAGTACGTGCGCCGGCGAGACTTCGAGGGCACTCCCGAGCCGGCGCCCGGCGAGATCGCCGACCGCGACGGCACCTCGTTCGTGATCCACAAGCACCGCGCGACCGCGCTGCACTACGACGTGCGCCTCGAGCGCGACGGGGCGCTGCCCAGCTGGGCGGTCCCGAAGGGCCTGCCCACGGCCAAGGGCGACAAGCGCCTGGCGGTGCGCACCGAGGACCACCCGCTCGAGTACGGGAAGTTCGAGGGCACGATCCCCGAGGGCCACTACGGGGCAGGCGAGGTCCGGATCTTCGACGACGGCTGGTATGAGCCGGTCGAGTGGACCGACGAGAAGGTCTCGTTCCGGCTCCACGGCCGGCGCTATCCGGGGCTCGAGTTCCACTTCGTGAAGACCCGGCAGAACTGGCTCGCGTTCCTCGCGAGCGCGCAGGACGCGCCGCTGGTCCCCTCACCCGGCAAGCTCGAACCGATGCTCGCCGAGGGTGGGTGGCAGGCCTTCGACGACCCGAGGTGGCGCTTCGAGCCCAAGCTCGACGGGATCCGTTGCCTCGCCGAGCTCGGCACCGGCGAGACGACCCTGCGCACGCGGACCGGACGCGACGTCACCTCGACGTACCCCGAGCTGCGGATGATCCACGAGCTCGTCGACCAGGTGAACGCGGTGGTCGACGGCGAGATCGTCGCGTTCGACGCCGACGGACGCGACTCGTTCGAGACGCTCCAGCAGCGGATGAACCTCACGAAGGAGCGCGAGATCGCACGCACCGCGAAGTCGATCCCGGTCGCGCTCGTGGTGTTCGACCTGCTGTGGCTCGACGGCCACGACACCACGCAGCTCAAGCTCGAGGAGCGGCGCGAGCTGCTGGAGCTGATCGTCGAGCCCGACCACCGGTTGCAGGTCGTGACATCGGTCGACGGCGAGGGGAAGGCCTTCGTCGCGAGCGCGAAGGAGCTGGGTCTCGAGGGCGTCGTCGCGAAGCGGCTCGGCTCGACCTACCTGCCGGGGCGGCGCTCACCCGACTGGCGCAAGATCAAGCTCCGCAACACGCAGGACGTCGTGGTCGTGGGATGGACGCCCGGTCAGCGCGGCCGCGCCGGATCCTTCGGCGCGCTGCTCGTCGCCGCGCTCGACGACGGCGCCTGGACCTGGGTGGGCCAGGTCGGCTCGGGGTTCACCGAGAAGACCCTGGCCGAGCTCCGCGGGACGCTCGCCGGGATCGAACGCGACACACCCCCGATCGACGATCCCGAGCTGACGTCGGTCAGGGGCGCCACCTTCGTGGAACCCGAGCTGGTCTGCGAGGTCGAGTACCTCGAGCTGACGAAGGGCTCGAACAAGATGCGCGCCCCGAGCTTCAAGGGCCTGCGGCCCGACACGACACCCGATGAATGCGTGCTCGAGCGCCCGAGGAAGGCGCTTCAGAAGGGTTCGTAGCCGGCGCGCACGAGCAGCGCTCTGACCTCGCGCTCCTCGAACCCCCGGTCGAGCAGCTCTCGGTACAGGCGCACGGTCCCCATCGAGCGGCCGCAGGTGGGACAGAACGCGTGCTCGTCGGGGAACGGCGTCTCGCACCACGGGCACTGCGTGACCTCGATCCGGCGGTCGGGCTCGAGGCCGTGGTCGGAGATCGCGTCCGCGTAGCCCTTCCCGTAGTCCCACTGGATGTATTCCTCTTCGACGATCTCGAAGGGGGGCTCGTGCATGCGGGGTTCCCCGGTATCGAGCATGTGCTCGAGGTTCTCGCGAAGCAGCTCCCACTCGTAATAGTGGTTGGCCCCGCAGTCCTGACAGGCGATCACGACGCCTTTGACCGACTGGGGCGCGAAGATCGACCGCATCGCGGCGAGATCCTCCAGGTCGGCCGAGATATCGGCGCGCTCGTCGGCCGTGAGCTCGAACGGCTCGTCGTGCTCCATGTCCATCCCCTACTCGTCGTCGCGCAGCTTGAACGCCTTGAACCCCTCGGCGTACTCGCATCCGGCCCGTTCGCCCAGCTCGCGGGCTCGCTCGCGCACCCAGGGGGCGGCGGCCTCGGCCTCCTGGGAGACGTGCCGCGAGAGCGCCTCGAGCTTCCGGTCGATCGTGTCGGTGATGTCGACGAAGGTGTCGGCCTCCTCGGACGAGAGCCAGAGGTTGGGGATCTCGAAGGGTTCGTGCCCCTCGTCGAGCAGCTCGGGAAACATCGGGCGCGACGGGGCGTCGGGCATCACGGCCGAGAGCGCGAGGTTGCCCGCGGCCTTGTGATCCGAGTGGTTGATGTAGCCGCTCGAGGACCACAGGCGGCTGGGGTCGGGCGCGACCAGCACGTCGGGACGCAGGCGCCGAACCTCACGGCAGACCTTGCGCCGCGTGTCGATCGTGACCTCGAGCATGCCGTCGAGCTCCCCCAGGATCGTGACGGTCTTGACCCCCAGCACGTCGGCCGCGTCGCGTTGCTCGCGTGCCCGGATCTCGCGCATCTGGTCACGCGTCACACCCGGTTCGTTCGACCCGGCGGAGCCGTCGGTGCACAACACGTAGTGGACCTCGCACCCGTCGGCGGCCCACGCTGCGACCGTGCCCGCGCACATGAAGTCGGCGTCATCGGGGTGGGCGACGAGGATCATGGCGGACGCGAAGGTCATGACGGCTAGCCTAGCGCCCACCGCGGATACGGAGATCCGCGGATGTGGTTGCCTGTCACGCGTGAAGGGTCATGCGCAGGAACTCCTTCTCGTTGCCGTCCGGGAAGCGGCGGAGATACACCTCGCCGCGGGCGAAGCCTGCGCCTTCGTACGCGCGGATCGCGCGCTCGTTCCACTCGTACACGTCGAGGGCGAACGTCATGGGCGACCACCGATCACGGGCGAACGCCAGTCCCTGCCGGAGGAATCCTGCGCCCAGTCCCCGGCCCGTGAGGTCGGGACGCAGCCCCAACCCCACGTCGATCTCGTCACCGGCCACCACGAACTCGAAGAAGCCCACGAGCTCGCCGGTCTCGACGTCGTCGGCCGCGTACCACCCCTCGCCCGACGCCACCGCGGCCCGCATCAGCTCCACGTCGCTGGGATCGGCGTCGATGTCGTACCGGTCGTACGGCGGGTCGTAGCGCCATGCCAGCATCGCGTCGACATCCGCGGCGGCGAGGGGACGGACCGAGATGCGCATACCGGGATGCTCCCATGGCTCGATGGACTGGCGTGCGCGAGGCCCGCCCGCTATCCTCTCGCCCCGAGGGTTCATCGCATCGCAGTCGTCACTCACGCAGTTGTCACTCGAGCAGTTCCCTCCCGGCGTTCGCGCCGGAGGCCGACGGACACGCACCACGGCATCAGGTCCGCAACGGCCGAGGAAGGAGGGGAACGCCCATGGCAACCGGCACCGTGAAGTGGTTCAGCTCCGAGAAGGGGTTCGGCTTCATCACTCCGACGGACGGACCCGACGTCTTCGTGCATTTCAGCTCGATCGAAGGCGAGGGGTACCGCAACCTGGAAGAAGGCCAGGCGGTGGAGTTCGAGGTCACGCAGGGTCAGAAAGGCCCGCAGGCGTCGAGCGTCCGCGTCGTCTGAACCGACGCAGCACGTCACGGCCCGCCGCGCTCCGCGCGGCGGGCCGTCGTCGTTCACGGGCCGATGTGGTTCCGTAGTCGGGTGATGAGAGACGCACCCGACCTCCGCGACCTGGCCGACGGCCTGCTCGAGACGAGCGTGCTCGGCAGTTTCACCAAGCTCGGGTACGAGGCGCGGCGGCGGCTCTTCTCGTGGGAGGACCTGGCCGGTCGCCGGATCGACGGGACGATCGTGCTCGTCACGGGGGCGACCTCGGGGCTGGGGCTCGAGGCCGCCACCACGCTCGCGCGCATGGGTGCGTCGGTGCGGCTGCTCGGGCGGTCCGCCGACAAGGCGGAGGCCGCCCGCGCCGCGATCGTGTCCGACACGGGCAACGACGACGTGGGTGTCTATCTGGCGGACCTCGGGGATCTCGAAGCGACCCGGCGGGTGGCCGGCGAGATCGCGGAGCGAGAGCCTCGGCTCGACGTGCTCGTGCACAACGCCGGGGCGCTCCTGACCGAGCGGCGCGAGACGCCGCAGGGCCACGAGGTCACCTTCGCGACGATGGTGCTCGCGCCGCATCTCCTGACGCGCGAGCTGCGGCCGATCCTGGGTCGTGGGGCGCGCGTGATCTGGGTGACGTCGGGCGGGATGTACACGCAGAAGCTCGACGTCGACTCGCTCGAGCTCGGCCCCGACGGCTACCGCGGCTCGGTCGCCTACGCCAAGGCGAAGCGTGCGCAGGTCGTCTTGACCGAGGAATGGGCCAAGCGCCTGCGCGACGACGGCGTGGCCGTGCACGTGATGCATCCGGGATGGGCCGATACCCCCGGGATCCACGAGAGCCTGCCGACGTTCTCGAAGCTGATCGGACCGCTCCTGCGCGACCGGGCCGAGGGCGCCGACACGATCGTCTGGCTCGCGGTGGCCGACGAGCCGGGTCGCACGACCGGCAAGCTCTGGCTCGACCGCCGCGCGCGATCGACCGAGAAGCTCCCGGGCACACAGACCTCGGCCGAGGAACGTGCGCGGTTGTGGGCCCTGGTGGAGGACCTGACGACCGCCTGACGGTCGCCCGCCGCTCCTGCCCCGAGGTCCGCGCCTACGGGTTGACCGGGCGCGCCGCGACCAGCGCCGTCAGTGCCTCGGCCTGCGATCGGACGCTCGCGACCGACGGACCGCCGGGCATCGCGTGCGCGGCCACGCTCGCGTCCGGGTCGAGCATCCGTGAGCCGTCGGGGACCCCGAACGCCGCCCATCCCTCAGCGTCCATCCCCGCGAGCGTCCCTCCACGCGCGGCCAGTTCCTTCAGCAGCCCCCCCGTCCGGCGATGCGCTTCGCGGAACGGCACGCCACTTCGGACGAGCGCCTCCGCGAGATCGGTCGCGTACAGCCCTTCGGATGCACAGGCCGCGCGCATCGCTGCCTCGTCGAACCGCACCGTCGCCACCGCCCCGGTGAGCGCGGGCAGCACGAGCTCCAGTGTGTCGGCCGCGTCGAAGGCCGGCTCCTTGTCCTCCTGGAGGTCGCGGTGGTACCCCGCCGGCAAGCCCTGCAGCATCGACGTCACCGCCGCGAAATCGGCCGCCACCCGCGCGGCCTTCCCGCGCGCGAGCTCGGCGGTGTCGGGGTTCCGCTTGTGCGGCATCATGCTCGACCCCGTCGAGAACGCCTCGTCGAGCACAGCCCACCCGGGCGACTCGTCGGTCCAGCGCGCGAGGTCGGCGCCCAGCCGGGACAGGTGCGTCGCGCAGATCGCCGCATCCCCGAGGAACTCCTGCACGAAGTCGCGGTCGCTCACGGCGTCGATCGAGTTGGCGAACGCCCGGTGGAACCCGAGCCGCGCGGCCGTCATGTCGGGGTCGAGCCCGAGCGTGGACGTCGCCGTGGCCCCGGCGCCGAGCGGCGACGTCGACGTACGGACGGCCCATCCGGCGAACCGCTCGAGGTCCCGCGCGAGCGCCCACCCGTGCGCGAGCAGGTGGTGCCCGAGCGTCACCGGCTGGGCGAACCGCGCGTGGGTCGTGCCCGGCATGACCGTGGCCTCGTGCTCGCGGGCCCGCGCGACGAGCGCCGCCACGAGCGAGGCGAGCAGCGCGTCGATCCGCCGGCCCGCCGCCAGCAGCCACAACCGCAGGTCGGTCACGACGAGGTCGTTGCGGGACCTCCCGGCGTGGAGCTTCGCTCCGAGATCGCCCAGCCGGTCCGTCACGGCCCGTTCGATCGCCGAGTGGACGTCCTCGTCGGCGTCGTCGAACGCGAACCGTCCCTCGGCGATCTCGTTCCCGACATCGGCGAGCGCCCGCTCGAGATCATCGGCCTCGGCCGGGGTGACCAGGTCCGCGTCCTGCAACGCGCGAACGTGCGCGACGCCGGCCTCGACGTCGAACTGCGCGAGCCGCACGTCGAACGCCACCGACCGGCCGAGCGCGTGCGCCTCGGGAGCCGGCGGCGTCGAGAAGCGACCGGCCCAGAGCTGGCCGCTCCCCGTCACCGCGTGCCGGCCCCTTGCCTGGCGGACCAGACCTTCAGGGGCAGGCCGTACAGCCGGACGTACCCCTCGGCGTGCGACTGATCGAACGCGTCGTCGCTGCCGTAGGTCGCGAGCGACAGGTCGTACAGGGAGTGCTCGCTGCGGCGGCCCACGACCGTGCACGAGCCCGCCTCGTACCGCAGCCGGACCTCGCCGGTCACGAACACCTGCGTGGCGTCGACGTACGCGTCGATCGCCGCCCGCAGGGGGCTGAACCATTGCCCGTCGTACACGAGGTCGGCCCAACGCTGCTCGAGCTGAGGCTTGTGGTGCGCCACCTCGCGCTCGAGCGTGAGGTCCTCCAGGGCCTGGTGCGCCCGGATGATGCTGAGCGCGCCCGGCACCTCGTACAGCTCGCGGCTCTTGATCCCCACGCGACGGTTCTCGATCATGTCGACGCGCCCGAAGCCGTACGAACCGGCGAGCGCGTCGAGCGCCCGCACGACCTCGGGCAGCGTCTTCGTCTCGCCGGCGAGCGCCACCGGCACGCCGCGGTCGAACGTGATCGAGATCTCGGCGGGCTCCGCGGGACGGGCGGCCGGGGCCACCGTCCGGGCGAACGCGTCCTCGGGCGGCGCGGCCCACGGATCTTCGAGCGGGCCGCATTCGGCCGTGCGCCCCCACAGGTTCTCGTCGATCGAGTACGAGCTGACGATCGCGCCGATCGGGATGCCCCACTCGGCCGCGAGCGCGATCGCCTTCTCCCGCGGGATCCCGGCGTCGCGGATCGGCGCAAGCACCCTCAGATCGGGCGCCAGCACGTAGAAACCGACCTCGAACCGGACCTGATCGTTGCCCTTGCCGGTGCAGCCGTGGGCGACGGTGTCGGCGCCGAGCTCGCGCGCGACCTTCACGACCTCCTCGACGATGCAGGGCCGCGCGAGCCCACTCACCATCGGGTACTTGCCTTCGTAGAGGGCGTTCGCCTTGATCGCATGCGTCAGGAACTCCGCCGCGTATCGATCGACCGCGTCGACGACGCGCACGCTCGCCGCGCCGGCACGCTCGCCGCGCTCGACGATCTGGGCGAAGTCCTCCTGCTGGCCCACGTCCACCGCGACCGCGTGGACCTCGTATCCCTGCTCGATCAACCATCGGATCGTGACCGACGTGTCGAGCCCGCCGCTGTAGGCGAGCACTGCCTTCTGCATCACGGTGCCTCCATGATCTCGGTGAGCGCCTGTTCCAGCCGGGCGGGCTTCACGCCCTCGCGCCCGAGGATGAGGATCGTGTTGTCGCCGGCGATCGTGCCGGCGACGTCGGCGAGCCCGGCGCG
>JANLXF010000082.1:0-1536 GCA_031364965.1 Actinomycetes bacterium
ACGATCGGCTACGACGAGAATCAGGTGGCTCGCGTCGCACCCCGAATCGGTGGCCGTGTCACGCGGATCCTCGTGGACTTCGGCGAGACGGTACGGAGCGGCCAGGTGCTCGCCGAGATCGACAGTCCCGACCTCGGCCAGGCTCTCGCCGACTGGCGGAAGAGCCGCAGTGTGTTCACCGTCCGTCAGCGAGACTATGAACGAGCGCAACGCCTCCTGGACGGCAAGGCGATCTCCCAGGGCGAATTCCTGTCTCGTGAAGGCGAGTTTCTCATCGCCAAGGCGGAGATGGAGAGCACGGACAGCCACCTCCACCTCCTCGGCCTGTCGCACGAGGACACCGCGAAGCTGACCGCCATGGACGAGCTGAAGTCGGCTTTCCCCCTGCGAAGTCCCCTCGCCGGCAAGGTCATCGACCGGCAGATCAATCCGGGCGAGGTCGTAGAAGCGAGCAAGCCGCTCTTCACGGTCGGCGATCTCTCGAACCTGTGGCTTCTGGCCCGCGTCTACGAAAAGGACCTGCGTCGGCTGCACGTCGGCCAGGAGGTCGAGGTGTCCAGTGACGCGCTACCCGGCGAGACGTTCCTCGGAAGGGTCGACTACATCGGCGACCAGGTCGACCAGGACAGCAGGACGGTTCGCGCACGTGCGGTCCTGCGCAATCCCGACGCCAAGCTCAAGCCGGGAATGTTCGTGCAAGCCCGGGTCGTGGTCGGCACGGACACACCCGTGAACGTCGTCCCGGCTTCTGCGATCCAGGACATCGACGGGGTAGCGACCGTCTTCGTAGAAACGGCGCCGGGAGTTTTCGAGCCCAGAGCGATCGTTACGGGGCGCGTGGGCAAGACGGTGATCGAAGTCGTCAAGGGGCTCGAGCCCGGCAGCCGGGTCGTCTCGCAGGGCTCGCTCACCGTCAAGTCCGAGCTGCTCAAGTCCGAGCTCGGGGGTGACGACTAGCATGCTCCAGAAACTCTTCGAGCTGTCGCTGAAGAATCGCGCCCTTACGGTCGTGTTCGCCCTGCTCTTGGTCGGGATCGGAATCCAGGCGATGACCCGTTTGCCCATCGATGCGGTTCCGGACGTCACCCCGAACCAAGTCCAAGTGCTCACGACCGCTCCGGCGCTGTCCCCCCTCGAGATCGAGAAGTTCGTGACGTTTCCCGTCGAGGCCGCGATGAGCGGCATTCCCGGGCTCGTGCAGATCCGCTCGGTCTCCCGTTTCGGGCTCTCGGCGGTGACGCTGTACTTCGACGAGGGCAAGGACATCTACGCCTGCCGCCAACTGGTCCTCGAGCGGCTTCCCCAGGCGCGCGAGGCGATTCCAGAGGGATTCGGCAACCCGGAGATGGGGCCGATTTCCACGGGCCTCGGCGAGATCTACCAGTTCGAGGTCCGCGGCTCGGGCAAGAGCCTCATGGATCTGCGCTCCATCCTGGACTGGGACGTCTCTCCACGGCTGAAGTCGGTTCCCGGCGTGGTCGAGATCAACACCTTCGGCGGCGAGCTGAAGACCTATGAAGTTCAACTCGAGCCCGA
>JANLXF010000090.1:0-4313 GCA_031364965.1 Actinomycetes bacterium
AACCCGATCGCGCGGACGGCGTCCAGCCCTCCCGATGAATGCCGGACCGCGCGGGCGATGTCCTTCGCGGCGTCTTCGTCGCGTCCGTCCAGGTAGACGTTGAACGCGACCAGCGGCTTGCGGGCACCCACCGCCGTGGCCCCCGCCTGGCCGAGTTCCTGCGGACCGAAGTCGGGCAGTCGCTCCCCGCGCGAGACCGCGTCGCGGAGCCCCTCGAACTCGCCTCGGCGCACCTCCGCGAGCGAAACGCGATCAGGCCTGAGAGCCGCGCGGTCGTAGAGGTACACGGGCACGCCGAGCGTCTGGGCCATCTCCGTGCCGAAGCGCCGCGCGAGCACCACACACTCGTCCATCGAGACGCCGCGGACCGGCATGAAGGGGATCACGTCGGCGGCGCCCATCCGTGGGTGCCCACCTGTATGCGTCGTCATGTCGATCAGCTCGACCGCTTTCGCGGCGCCCGCCATCGCGCTGCGATACACCGCCTCGGCGTCGCCGAGCACGGTGGTATCGAGCCGGTGATGGTCCGGATCCGCTTCGGCGTAGACGACGCGCGCGCCCGGCACCCGCAGCGCGGCGACGATCGCGTCGATCACCTCGCGGTCGCGTCCCTCGCTGAAGTTCGGCACCACGCCGACGATCCGGGTCTCCATAGCGCTGCAGGATACGACGAGGGCGCCCCCGACCCGGGGGGCCCTCGGTGCTGCGCGCCGCTAGGCCCGCGGCTTCACCTTCTGGGGGTCGTAGGGGCACGCGACGTCGACCGTGGCCGCCGCCGTGCCGCCCTCGACCGCCACCTCGACCTTCTCGCCCTCGGTGGCCACACCGGCGTCCACGATCGCCAGTCCGAAGGTCCCCAGCCGCGGACTCGCCGCCGGGGAGGTCACGACGCCCACCTGGACACCGTCCTTCGTGACGGCCGCGCCGTAGTCGGGGACCGCGTCGCCCTCGATCCGCAGGGACTTGAAGCGCTTCGGCGGCTCCGCCCCGTAGGCGGCCAGCGCGGCAGCGCCGACGCACTCCGTGTCGGTCTTGATGAAGCGATCCATCGACAGGTCGTAGGGGCTGATCTCGTTCGGGTTGTAGTCCACCGCGATGATGATGAGCCCGACCTCCGTGCGGGCCAGGTCGACCGCGGTCAGACCGAACGGCGTGCCGCCTGCTCCGATCAGGGCTTCCCAGATCTCGAGCGCATCCTCGGGCTGACACACGACCTCGTAGCCCTTCTCACCCGAGAAACCGGTGCGAAGGACCCATGCGTCCTTGCCGGCCACGGTGGTCTGCTCGGGCCAGAACCGGAAGTACCGGAGCTCGCCCAGGTCTCGGCCGGTGAGGCCTTGGAGCGTCGTCATCGACGTCGGTCCCTGCACGGCGATCATCGCGAGCTCGGAGGTCCGGTGCGCGATCTCGGCGTCGAGCCCCGCCGCCGTTTCCTGGAACCAGCCCTCGATCCCGGGCGAGTTGATCATCATCCAGAACTTCTGGTCGTCGTGCTTGTAGACGTTCCCGTCGTCGATCATCGTGCCGTCGGCGTTCACGAACGCGCCGTACCGCACCTGACCCGCCTCCATCCCGGCGATCGAGTTCGTGAAGCGCCGCTGGATCAGGCGCTCGGCGTCGGGGCCGGTTACCTCGTACTTGCAGGTCGAGAAGAGGTCCCATATCCCGGTGGCGGTGCGGATCGCCTCATACTCGGCCATCGGGTCGGTCCCCTCGTGCATGGTCCAGCCCCAGCCGTCCTCCCACAAGAACTCCGCGCCCTTCGAGACGTGCCAGTCGTGCAGCGGTGATCGGTGCTCCTCGGTCATGTCCGTGTGCCTCCTCCGTGCCTCGATGCTCTCGATCCGGCCGCGTCAGGCGCGCGGCCGGCGTTTCTCCGGGTCGTACAGCGCCAGCGCGGCGACCGTGCCGGCGATCGGGCCGCCTTCGGCGAGCACCTCGACGCGGGTGCCGTCGGCGGCCGCGTCGGTGCGCAAGACGGCAAGTCCGATCGGGCCGAGGATCGGGCTCGCGGCCGGGCTGGTGAGCACGCCGATCTCCTCGCCCCCGCGCGTGACGGCGGCGCCGTAGTTCGGCAGGACGTCGCCCTCGAGCCGGATCGTCTTGAAGCGGTTCGGCGGATCCGCGGCGAGCTCGCGGAGCGTCTCCTTGCCCATGAAGTCGCCCTCGGCATCGAGAGCGACGACACGATCGAGGCCCAGGTCGAACGGCGAGCGCTCGTGGGGCGCGTAGTCGTAGTCGGTCACGATCATGCCCACCTCGACCCGTACGGGCTCGATGATCGCGACCCCGTAGGGGCGCGCGCCCGCCGACTCGACGGCCTCCCACACCTGGGCGGCATGGTCGGGTCGCAGGAAGATCTCGTAGCCCAGCTCTCCGCTGAACCCCGTGCGCGAGAGCCACACGGGTGCGCCGCCCACCGTCACGGGTTCGGGGAAGAAGGTGAAGTAGCGGAGGTCGTCGACGTCGGCGCCCGTCACGACCGACCGGATCAGCTCGCGAGACCCCGGGCCCTGGACCTGCAGGCTGGGCAGCTCCGGCGCGATGTAGTCGATCGACACGTCGAGGCCCTTCGTGGCGTCGGCGAAGTAGTCCGCGCGATCGTTGCCGTTCGTGCAGACCCACAGGTGGTCGGCCGCGTGACGGAACACCGTGCCGTCGTCGACCAGCAGCCCGTCCTCGTCCACGAAGGCTCCGTACCGAACCTGACCGTCGCGCATCCCGATGATGTCGTTCGTGTTGACCCGTTGCGCGGCCTCCAGCGCGTCGGCGCCGCGGAAGGCCCACTTGTTCAGCGGCGACAGGTCCCAGATGCCCACGCCCTCGCGGACCGCCCGGTACTCGGCGTCGGTGTCGCCGAAGCTCGTGACCCAGAGCCAGCCGGCCTCGTCGTCGTATCCGTCGGCCCGCTGAGACGTGATGGGGTGGAACGCGGTCTCGCGGCCGGGGCTCATGCGCGGGTTATACCGCGTGATTGAACCGTTGTTCAAGTTGACGGGGACCGTGTTCACGGACGCCCGAGCCTCGCGAGGTCCCGCAGGGTCGGTGCGGGGTGGTCGGGAAGCTTGTCGGCGATCACCAGGAACAGCTGCGCCGTGACGAGGGCGTCGTCGAGCGCTTGGTGGGCGTCGGCCACGGGCACTCCGTAGCGGGCGGCCGTGCCCGTGAGCGGGTAGCCGGGCTTGTCCCGTGCGAGCCCCCCGAGCCCGTCGGCGGCGATCGCGAGGTTGCGTACGTCGATCGTGCGACGGCGCCACCGGCGTCGTCCCCCGCCGAAGATCGCGTCCAGGAAGTGCACCTCGACCCCCGCGAACCACACCAGCAGGTACCGGCCCTCGAGCGCGGCGCGCAGCTCGTCGCGCGCCTGGGCGATCGAGGGCGAGCCCGCGAGATCCTGCGGGCGGAGCTCGTGGATCGTCTGGGACCGAGGCGAGGGTGGCACGTGCGGCTCGATCAGCTGGTGGACCGACTCCCCCACGATCACCCGACCGGCCCGCACCGGGACCACGCCGTACGAGACGACCGTGTCCGAGCGGAAATCCAGCCCGGTCGTCTCGAAATCGAGCGCGACGTACTCGGCCTCGCGCCACGGCACGGCGCGGGCGCGTGGCGGGGGGGCCGGCAGGCTCACCGTGCGGGCAGGCATCGGATGGTCTCGGATTCGGTCGCGACGACGTGCACGCGTCGATCGAAATGGCCGGCCGGAAGCGCACCGTCCACGAGCTGGAGCCCGAAGGCCATGCCGAGCCTGAACGCGTCGGGTGCGCGGGGGAAGAACCGGTCGTAGTACCCGCCGCCGTAGCCGACGCGGCGGCCCGTTCGGTCGAAGGCGACCGCCGGCGTCACCACGACGTCGACGCCGGAGGAGGGGATGACCTCCCCGCCGGCGGGCTCGAGGGCCCCGAACGAGGTTTTGGTGGTGGGCTCGCCCGGCCGCCACGTCCGGGGCTCGAGCTCGCCGTCCACGATGCGCGGGAGCACCACCCGCACGTCGCGCGCGACCAGCGCCTCGATCAGGCCCATGGTCGGGACCTCGGAGCCGAACGCCCAGAACGCCATCACGGTGCGCGCGGCCGTCACCTCGGGCAGGGCCAGGACCCGTGCCGTGACGAGGGCGCCGAGCGCGTCGCGCTCCCGGATGGAGAGGGCGTCGCGACGCTCGAGCACCGCGAGCCGCACCAGCTTCTTCTCCCGTTTCAGCTGGCCGCTGTTCACGGGCGCAGGGTACGCGTGATCAGCTCGAGCCGGTCGGGGGGACCCACGGGGAGCGCGATCAGCCAGGTCGCGCCGACCTCGGCGAGCCGTTCGGCGAA
>JANLXF010000111.1:0-18263 GCA_031364965.1 Actinomycetes bacterium
GAGGAACTCGGTGTGCAGATCGGTGAGGATCTCGTGGATCACGAGGTGACAGGGCTCCGAACGGCCTTCGACGAAGTATCGAGGCTGGCGGGGGAGCGGGGTCTGGCGGTCGCCGACTCCGAGATCGTCGGGCTCGTGCCCGCGTCGGCGCTCGGCGACGGCGACATCGACCACCTGCGGCTCGCGGGCTTCGACCCAGACCGCCAGGTGCTGGAGCGGCTGCTCGACGCCGCGGACGAGGAGACCTCATGACCATGTCGGAGATGACCGTCGCGGCGTTCCTGGAGACCCTGGCCTCCTCGGCGCCCACCCCGGGGGGCGGCTCGGTCGCGGCGCTTTCCGCCGCGAACGGCGCCGCGATGATCGCCATGGTGGGGAGGCTCACGGTGGGCAAGCCCGGCTTCGAAGACGTGGAAGATCGGATGAACGGGCTCATCCTGGCGGCCGACGCCGCCCGCGAGGAATTCCTGGCGCTCGCCGACACCGACGCGCACGCGTTCGACGGCGTGATGGCCGCCTTCAAGATGCCGAAGGAGACCGCGGAGGAGCAAGCGGCCCGATCGGCGGCGATCCAGTCCGGCTATGCCGAGGCCGCGGCGGTCCCTCAGACGGTCGCACGCAAGGCGATCCACCTGATGGAGCTCGCGGAGGACGCCACGGCGATGGGCAACGCGCAGGCCGCCTCCGACGGACTCTCGGCCGCGGCCTCGCTCTATTGCGCCGCGCTCTGCGCGATCGCGAACGTCGAGATCAACGCGAGCGCGTTCAAGGACGAGGCCAAGCGGGTGGGCATGCTCGACGAGCTGGCGGGGCTCAAGGGCCGCGCCGACGAACTCCTTCGGCAGACCCAGACCGCGTTCCAGCTCCGTCTTCCCCACTGAGCGGCGCGAGCGTAGGCTCGCGGACGATGAGGATCGACGCGGTGGTCTTCGACTGCGAGGATGCGGCCCCGCTCGCCCGGTTCTGGGCGGCGGCGCTCGGCTGGCGGGTCGCGCCCTACGATCCCGACGAGAGCGCCCGGCTCGCCGCGAAAGGGATCCTCGATCCCGAGGACGACCCGAGCGTGATGGTCGAGCCTCCCGAGGACGAGACGCCTGGGCTGCCGGTGCTCTTCTTCACCGAGGTGCCCGAGGCCAAGATGGGCAAGAACCGCGTGCACCTCGACGTGGTGGCCGACCAGTCGGTCGACGACGAGGTGATCCGGCTCGAGGGATTGGGCGCGACGCTGCGGAACTGGGCGGAGGACGGCGGGAACGTCTGGGCCGTGATGCTGGACCCCGAGGGCAACGAGTTCTGCGTGATGCCTCCGGAGGCGTAGCGCCCTCAGAACAGCCCGACCGTGCGCCCCTGAGCGTCGATGTCCACCTGCTGGAACGCGGGCGTCTTGCCCAGGCCGGGCATCCGCTGCATGTCGCCGCAGAGCACCACCACGAAGCCGGCGCCGGCCGCAGGGACGATGCTGCGCACCGGCAGGCGGAACCCCTTCGGCCGGTTCAGCATCAGCGGGTCGTGGCTGAGCGACAGGTGGGTCTTGGCCATACAGACCGGCACGGTTCCGAACCCGAGCTGTTCCATCCGCGCGAGGTCCTTGTCGGCCTGCGGGAGGTAGTCGACGCCGTCGGCACCGTACAGCCGGGTGGCGATCGCCTCGATCTGCTCCTTCAGCCCCGCCCCGCCCGGCGTGAGGAAGTCGAACGTGTTCGGCTTCTCGCAGGCCTCGACCACCGCGTTCGCAAGGTCGACCGCGCCGTCGCCACCCTGGGCGAACGCGCGGTTCACGACGACGGTCTCCGCCCCCGCCTGCACCGCGAGCTCCTCGATCAACGCGATCTCTGCGTCGGTGTCGGTGGGGAAGTTGTTGATCGAGACCACGCAGGGGATCCCGTAGGCCCGCACGATCTCGATATGCGCGCTCAGGTTGTCGATCCCCCGGCGGAGCGCCTCGAGGTCCTCGTTCCCGAGGTCGTTGAAGGCCATTCCGCCGTGCGACTTCGTCGCGCGGACGGTCGTGACGAGCACCGCGGCGCTCGGGGCGAAGCCGCCGAACCGGCACACGATGTCGCAGAACTTCTGGAAGCCGAGGTCGCTCGCGAACCCGGCCTCGGTGACGACGTAGTCGGCGAGCTTGAGCGCGACGCGATCCTCGATGATCGAGTTGTTCGCGTGCGCGATGTTGCCGAAGGGCCCCGCGTGGACGAGCACGGGCTGACCCTCGAGGGTCTGGACGAGGTTCGGCTTGATCGCGTCCTTCATGATCACGGTCATCGCGCCGCCGGCCTGCAGGTCGTCGGCGGTGACGGGCGTGCCGTCGACGGTCGAGGCCACCTGGATCCGGCCGAGCCGTGCCCGCAGGTCCTGGAGGTCGCTCGCGAGGGCGAACACCGCCATCACCTCGGAGGCCGCCGTGATCACGAACGAGTTCTCGCGCGGCACCCCGTGAACCCGACCGCCCAGACCGACCACCGTGTAGCGCAGCTCGCGGTCGTTCATGTCGAGCGTCCGCGGCCACGTGATCGACTGCGGGTCGATCCCGAGGGGATTGCCGTTGTAGATCGACGCGTCGAGCGCGGCCGCCAGCAGGTTGTGCGCGGCGGTCACCGCGTGGAAGTCACCGTTGAAGTGCAGGTTGATCTCCTCCATCGGCACGATCTGGGCGTAGCCGCCGCCGTTGCCGCCGCCCTTGATGCCGAACACCGGCCCCATGCTGGGCTCGCGGAGGCAGAGCATCACGTCCTTGCCGATCTTGCCGAGTCCCTGGGTGAGCGACACGCTCGTGGTGGTCTTACCCTCGCCGGCCTTCGTGGGCGTGATCGCGGTGGTGATGATGAGCTTGCCGTCGGGGCGGTCCTTCAAGCGGTCGAGCACCGAGAGCTCGATCTTCGCGCGGTCGCGGCCGAACAGCTCCAGCTCGTCGTCCTGGATCCCCGCCGCCGCGGCGATGTCGGCGACGGGCCGCAGGACGGCCTCCTGCGCGATCTCGAGTCCTGACTTCATGGGGCGCGGTCCTTCCGGGTCGGTCGGGTAGGCCCGGGCGTCGGGGCCGCACCGGACGATACGACCCTCGGCCCGCTGCATCCAAACCGGGGTTGCGCCGTCCGCGACCCGGGGTCACGGCGTTGGACCCCTTCCGCGGATGCCCCGTTAGGCTTGGCGCATGACCGCGAGCGTGCCGACCCGCCGCAACGTGACCCCCGTGAAGGTGGTCGCGGTGTCCGACGGTGTGCGGAGCGAGCGCCCCGACACCCTCGCGACCGAGGAGCCGATGGAGATCCGCGTGGGCGGCCCGGGCCAGGATGCCACCCAGGTCGCCGTCACGATGCGGACGCCGGGTGGCGATTACGAGCTGGCGGTGGGGTTCCTGTTCACCGAGGGGTTGATCGCGCCGGAAGACGTCGTGCGGGTCGCGTACTGCGACGACCTCGATGACGAGACGCAGCGGTTCAACGTCGTCACGGTCACGCTCGGGCGCCCGTTCGATGCCGCGCGGGTGCGCAGGAACTTCTACGCGACGTCGTCGTGCGGGATCTGCGGGAAGGCCGCGCTCGACGACGTGGCGCTCCATTGCGAGCCCGTGGGCGAGGGTCCACAGGTCGCGGCGCCGGTCCTGATCGGGCTGCCCGACGCGATCCGCGCGCAGCAGAAGGTGTTCGATCGCACGGGGGGCCTGCACGCGGCGGGGCTGTTCACCGCCGAGGGCAAGTTGCTCTCGCTGCGCGAGGACGTGGGCCGGCACAACGCCGTCGACAAGGTGATCGGGGAACAGCTCCTCGCGGGTCGGCTGCCCCTCAGGGATCGGGTGCTGCAGGTCAGCGGCCGCGCGAGCTTCGAGATCGTGCAGAAGGCCGCGATGGCCGGGATCCCGATCGTCAGCGCCGTGAGCGCGCCGTCCTCACTCGCCGTCGAGGCGGGGGAGCGGTTCGGGATGACCATCGTCGGCTTCGTCCGCGACGGCCGCTGCAACATCTACGCGGGGCCGGGCCGCGTCCTCACCTGACGCCGTTCCCGCCGCCGGGACCGCACCGCCGGCGGTGACGCGAACGCCACCCGCGCGACGCGGCGAGCTCGACATCCAGTCGTAGATCACCGACGTGCGCAGGACCAGGTCCTGCACCGATCGGTTCTCCTTGCTGAACGCCGCCCACCACAGCAGGACGGGCATGCACGTGCAGGCCACGGCCCGGGCGAACGCGCGCACGAGGCGGAGCCGCTGCCCCGCTTCGCCGACGACCCGGAGCCCGAAGAACCGCTTGCCCACCGACCGCCCGGTCGTTGCCCACGAGATCGTGAGGTAGATGACGCAGATCACCGCCGCGCCGGCGAGCGCCGTGCCGAACGAAACCGTCGGCCAGGTGAACACGCGGGAACGGACCGTGAACCGCACGGCCGCCCACGCCAGATAGCCGACCCCCAGGGCGCCGGCCACGACCAGCGCGTCGATCAGCATCACGATCGTTCGGGTGACCACGCCGGCGCGTCGGCCCTGCACCTCGTGCGCGGCGGCCGGCAGCATCGTGCGGACGTGGGGCTTGATCTGCGTGGCCATCAGCGGACCTCGGTCGCGCCGGGTACCTCGGTGTGGCGGGCACCGCGGCGGCGAAGAACCCGGTCGATCGCACGGGCGACGAATCGGTCGGCCTCGATGCCGAGGACGCGGACTTCCTGGACGGTCTCGCTCGCCATCGCGCCGCTCGAATCGCGGATGATGTCGGGAAGGTCGATCTCGTCGATCACGTCCTGCGCGAGGGCGCCCAGGTCGAGCCTGGCCACGACCGCGTCGAGGTCGAGCCGTTGCGCGACCCGATCCACGTCGATCCGATCCGCGACGGCATCGAGATCCACCCGGGCGAGTATCGCGTCGATCGGGAGCCGGTCGACGAGCCGGTCCATGTCCACGCGGTCGACGAGCGCGTTCACGTCGATCCGGGCGATCAGCGCATCGAGGTCGATGTCGGCGGCGATCGCGTTGATGTCGAGGCGATCGCGGATCAGTGCGGTGAGATCGATCTGGTCGAGCGCGTTCATCGTCACGGACGGGACGAGGTCGCGCATGAACGCCTCGGCCGACGATCGCGCGCCGGCTTCTTTCGCCTTCCAGGTCCCGTCGAGGAACCGGACGGCCGATCCGGCCGCGCTCGAGAACCCGCCCAGCAACGGCGGATCGGCGGCCGCCGACGCCATCGGCTCGACCGCCTCGCTCGCCGCGCCGACGGCCTTGGCCATCAGCTCCGCGAGCGTCGCGGCGGCCCCCAGGGCGGCGCCGGTGAGCATCTCGATCGGCTCGTTCCGCCCGTCGTCGGGTTCCCCCTGGCCCTCGGCCGTGCGGCGCAGGCTCCCGGCGACCGCGTCCACGACGCCGACTGTCAGCCCGAGGCCGACCCGCGCGATCTGCTCCAGCATCGCGCCGAGCTCCGCGTTGGGCGCCGGTCCCGGCGAGGGGTTGGGATCCTCGTGGGAGCGCGCCTCGCGGGCCATGACCTCGTCCCAGGAGAGCTCCTCGTCGTCGTCCTCGCCGATGTCCTCGCCGATGGGAGGCGGCGGCGTCTCGGTGGGGGAGTCCGCAGGGAGGTCGGGCTGGGGCGTTCGCAGGGGGACGACGTTGTCGTCGGCATCGCGGGTGATCGGGATCTGCTCCATAGGTCTCCCATCATGAACCTCCCGGCTCCGTCGCGACCACCCCGGCCGTCATGGCCGAGCGGGACCCGGGGTCATCGGTGGTGTGCACTGCCTGGAGGGGCCCCGACGTAGAATCGCGAGGATCCGGATCTCCGGAGGAAGGAGCAACCGTCGATGAGCGCACCGCTCACCCGACTGACCGAGCCGATGGTTCGCGACAACGGCATGCTGCGCGTCGCCGCCTGGGACGAGGCCCTCGACCGGGCCGCCGAGGGGCTCCGCCGCGCCGTCGAGCGCAACCCCGGCTGGGGGACAGGGGTGTTCAGCTGCTCGAAGGCCTCGAACGAGATGAACTTCGTCGCTGGGAAGTTCTCGCGTCAGGTACTCGGCAGCAACAACATCGACTCGTGTAACCGCACCTGACACGCTCCTTCTGTGGTCGGTCTGGCCACGGTGTTCGGAGCAGGCGGGGGTACGAGTTCATACGAAGAGGTCGAGCACACCGACCTCATGTTGCTGTGGGGGTCGAACGCGCGTGCGGCGCATCCGATCTTCTTCCACCACATCCTGAAGGGGATCCACAACGGGATGAAGCTGATCGTGGTGGACCCCAGGCGCACCGAGTCGGCTGAGTGGGGCGACCTGTGGCTCGGGATCGACGTCGGCACCGACATCGCGCTCTCGAACTCGCTCGCCCGGGAGATCATCGTCAACGACCTGCACGACACGGCGTTCATCGCGCACGCGACCCTCGGATTCGAGGAGTACGCGGCCTCGGTGATGGGATGGACCCTGGAGCGGGGCGAGGAGGTCACCGGCGTGCCCGCCGGCGTGATCCGCGAGGTCGCGCACGCGTACGCGAAGGCCGACCGCGCGATGATCTGCTGGACGCTCGGCATCACCGAACACCACAACGCCGTCGACAACGTCGTGTCCCTGATCAACCTGTCGCTCCTGACCGGCCACGTCGGCACGTACGGCAGCGGGGTGAATCCGCTGCGCGGACAGAACAACGTGCAGGGCGGCGGCGACATGGGGGCGATCCCGAACAAGCTCGCCGGCTTCCAGGACATCGAGCAGGACCATGAGGCGCGCGCGCGGTTCGAGGCGGCGTGGGACGTCCCGATCATCCCGGCGTACGGCTACACGCTCACGCAGATGTTCGAGGCGATGGAGCGGGGCGATCTCACCGCGGCGTACGTGATCGGTGAGAACCCCGCGTCGTCGGAAGCCGACAAGACGCACACGGTGAAGCTGCTGGAGGGCCTCGATTGTCTGATCGTGCAGGACATCTTCATGACGAGGACGGCCGAGCTCGCCGACGTGGTGTTCCCGGCGTCGAACTCCGCGTTCGAGACCGACGGGACAGTTACGAACAGTGAGCGTCGCGTCCAGCGGATGCGCAAGGCGCTCGACCCGCCCGGCGACGCGAAGGACGACATCTGGATCATCGCCCAGCTCGCGAAGCGCCTCGGCCGCGACTGGGGCGACCTCACCCCGCACCAGGCGTGGGAGGAACTCCGCACGCTCAGCCCGATGCATGCCGGGATGTCGTACGAGCGCCTCGACGAGCTGGGCGGCATCCAATGGCCGTGCCCCGACGAGACGCACCCCGGGACGAAGTTCCTGCACGCGCGGCTCTGGGCGGACGAGCCCGCCGAGCAAGGCCCGAAAGCGCCGTTCTCGGTCGTCGTGGACGACCCGCCGGTGGACACGCTCACCGAGGAGTTCCCGCTGCGCCTGACGACCGGCCGCCGGCTCGACTCGTACAACACGGGCGTGCAGACGGGCGGCTACACGTCGCCGCTGCGCCGAGGGGAGACGATCGACATGTCGCCCGAAGACGTGCAGCGGATGGGTCTGGCCGAAGGGGAGGTCGTCGCGGTCTCGTCGCGCCGGGGGGCTGTGCGGGCCCCGGTGCACGTCGACCGCGGCCTGCGGCCCGGGCTCGTCTTCATGACGTTCCACTTCCCGGATCAGGTGGACACGAACGTGCTCACGATCGAGGCCACGGATCCTCGGTCGGGCACCGCCGAGTTCAAAGCCACCGCGGTGCGGATCGACAAGCTGCCGGTGCCGGCGGCGGAGGGGATCGAGTGATCGGCGCCTGCCTCGAGGGGGTCGCGTGGACCTGCATCTGACCCCCGCCGTCGCCTCCGTCGAGGAGCGCGCGGCCGTCGACGAGCTGCTCGGCGCCCCCGACTCGGGTTGGCACGGCGCGGAGCGCGACGAACAGACCCATCGAGTGGCGCGCGGAGGCCGCGCCGCCCGGGACGAACGCCATCTGTTGTTGCCGGCGCTGCACGCCCTGCAGGCGCACACGGGCTGGATCAGCGAGGGGGGCCTCAACTACGTGTGCGAACGGCTCACCGTGCCGCCCGCCGAGGCGTACGGGGTCGCCACGTTCTACGCGATGTTCAGCGTGGAGGAGCGGCCGCCGAACGTCGTGCACGTCTGCGACGACCTCGCGTGCGAACTGGCGGGCGCCCAGCAACTGTGCGACCGGCTGACCGCCGAGATCGGCCCTGAGGGCGCGCCCTCGCCCGACGGATCGAGCACCTGGAAGACGAGTCCGTGCCTAGGGATGTGCGAGCAGGCGCCGGTCATGTTCGCCCAGAGAGCCGGACGCGACGAAGTAGCCCTCGCCGGGGCCTCGGTGGCCACGTTCGAAGCGCTCGTGGCGCCCGCGTCGACCGTGACGTGTTCGGGCGCGGACACCGCCCCGCAGACGTGGGATCCCGAGGAGCGCACGTCGCTCCGTCTCCTGAAACGAGTCGGCGTCGTCGATCCCGGGTCGTTCGACGACTATCACGCCCACGGGGGGTACACGGCCCTGCGCCGCGCGGTCGAGCTCGGCGCCGAAGACACGATCCGGGAGGTCACCGACGCCAAGCTCATGGGGCGCGGCGGCGCGGCCTTCCCGACCGGCGTGAAGTGGAAGGCCGTGGCCGAGCAGCCCGTGCACCCGCACTACTTCGTCTGCAACGCCGACGAATCCGAACCCGGCACCTTCAAGGACCGTGTCGTGATGGAGCTCGATCCGTTCGCCGTGGTCGAGGCGCTCACGATCGCGGGGTTCGCCACGGGCGCGGAACAGGGCTACCTCTACATCCGCGGCGAGTATCCGCTCGCCACGCGCCGTCTCGAGCACGCGATCGCGGAAGCCCGGCACCGCGGGTACCTCGGCGACGACGTGATGGGGGCGGGCTTCGGGTTCGACATCGAGCTGCGGCGGGGCGCGGGCGCCTACATCTGCGGCGAGGAGACGGCGCTGTTCAACTCGCTCGAAGGCAAGCGGGGGGAGCCTCGGAACAAGCCGCCGTTCCCCGTCCAGCGCGGCCTCTTCGGCAAGCCCACGGGGATCAACAACGTCGAGACGCTGTTGAACGTCCTCGAGATCCTGTCGGTCGGCGGGGCGGCCTACGCAGAGACCGGCACCGAAGGATCGGCGGGCCCGCGGCTGTTCTGCCTGTCCGGACAGGTGGAGCGGCCGGGGGTCTACGAGCACGAGCACGGCGTGACGCTCCGTCAGGTGATCGAGGCGGCGGGAGGGATGCGCGAGGGCAAGGCGCTCAAGGCCGTGCTGCTCGGCGGCGCTGCCGGAGGGTTCGTGGGGCCCGACCGCCTCGACGTTCGCCTCACCTTCGAGGACGCCCGCGCGGGGGGCTACACCCTCGGATCCGGCGTCGTGATGCTGTTCGACGAGGACGCGGACCTGACCGGCGCCTGCCTGCGGATCGCGCGGTTCTTCCGCGATGAGTCGTGCGGCCAGTGCGTGCCCTGCCGCGTCGGGACCGTGCGCCAGGAGGAGGCGCTCCATCGAATCGCGCAGGGCCGGCCGCTGGGCTCGCATGCCGACGAGCTCGCGTTACTCGAAGACATCGCGCAGGTGATGCGCGACGCCTCGATCTGCGGGCTCGGGCAGACCGCCGCGAACGCCGTGCAGTCCGCGATCGCCTCGCTCGGCGTCTTCGGCCGCGACGACACCGATACGCTGGCGGGCGACGGGCTGCCGACCCCCACCGAGGAGCAGGAGTGATGGCCACCGCCGTGCCGCTCGAGCCACCCCGGCGTCTGATGACGGTCACGGTCGACGGCACCGACATCCGCGTTCCCGAAGGCGCCACGATCCTGGACGCCTGCCGGACGAAGGGCGTCGACACGCCCACCCTGTGCTACGCGGAGAACCTCACGCCGCAGAACGCGTGCCGGGTGTGCGTGGTCGAGGTCGAGGGATCTCGCACGCTCGTGCCGGCCTGCAGCCGGGGCGTCGAGGACGGGATGGTCGTCACGACCGACACCGATCGCGTGCAGCATTCGCGCAAGCTCGTGATGGAGCTCCTGGCGTCCTCGGTCGAGATGGACCTCGCGAGCGCCGACGTCCATCGCTGGATCGGCGAGTACGAGGCCGACCCGGGCCGGTTCGGCGCGCGCATGGCCCCGCTCGGGGCGGGGGAGCGCGACGCGACGGAGCCGGGTCACCATCACCCTCCCGCGGACCCGTCTGTGGCCGAGGGTGTGTTCCAGCCGGTGAAGATCGACAACGAGCTCTACGTGCGGGACTACTCGCGCTGCATCCTCTGCTACAAGTGCGTCGAAGCCTGTGGGGTCGATGCGCAGAACACGTTCGCGATCGCGGTCGCGGGGCGCGGGTTCGACGCGCGGATCTCGACCGAGTACGCGGTGCCGCTCGACGAGTCAGCCTGCGTGTACTGCGGGAACTGCATCGGTGTGTGCCCCACAGGAGCGCTGATGTTCACGAGCGAACACGAGATGCGCGAGGCCGGCACCTGGGACGAAGGCGACCAGGCCGTCACCAGCACGATCTGTCCCTACTGCGGGGTCGGCTGCCAGCTCGACCTGCACGTGCAGGACAACGCGATCGTGAAGGTGACGTCACCGGCCGACAACTCCGTCACGAGCGGCCACCTGTGCATCAAGGGTCGGTTCGGGTTCCAGTTCGTCCAGAACCGCAAGGGCGACGACCCGCTCGCGCGCAAACGCCGGGCCGAGCGCGAACGCGACCGAGGCGGCGCCGCGGAAGGCGCGCCCTGACGGCGCCCGAGGCGGTCACCGGGATCGTCCTGGCGGGCGGACGGTCGACCCGCTTCGGCGATGCGGACAAGCTGGCGGCCCAGGTCGACGGCATCCCCTTGCTCCATCATCCCGTGCTCCGCCTGGCCGAGGTCGTCGGGGAGGTCCTCGTCGTGCTCGCGCCCGGAGCCGACCATCCCGCGATGCCGCCCGGCGTGACGGTCCGCATGGTCGAGGACGCGACCGCGGACGCCGGCCCGCTCGCCGGTGTGCTGGCCGGCCTGGGGGCGACCGAGACCGAGCTCGCGATGGTCGTCGGGGGCGACATGCCCACGCTCGTGACCGGCGTGTTGCGGGAGATGCTCCGAGTAGCGATCGCGGCCCCGGTCGAGGCGGTCGCCCTGCACGACGGCGACGGGTTTTGGCCGCTGCCGCTGGTCCTTCGCGTCGCCCCGGCGACCGAGGCCGCGCACGTCCTTCTGCACGAGGGGGAGCGGCGACTGCGGGCGCTGGCCCAGCGGCTCCGCATCGCGATCGTCGACGAGACCACGTGGCGGGCGCTCGATCCCCGGGGCGTGACGCTCGCCGACGTCGACGTGCCGAGCGATCTCCCCGGAGCGTCGCCGGGCCCGATCGCCTGAGCGGAGCCGAGCGCCCCGCCTTCAGCTCGTTGGGGTAGGCTCCCGACCGAAGAGCGGGGCCGGCGTGTTCGCCCTCCGCGCATCACACCTCTCAGCGAAAGGATCGGCCATGTCGACGCGTCGTGTCCTGATCATGGGAGCCGCCGGTCGCGACTTCCACAACTTCAACACGGTGTTCCGTGACGATGCCGGCACCGATGTCGTGGCGTTCACGGCGACGCAGATCCCCTTCATCAACGACCGCAGGTACCCCTCGTCTCTCGCCGGCTCGCGCTATCCCGACGGGATCCAGATCTACGACGAGTCCGAGCTCGTGCGCCTGATCCACGAGCTCGACGTCGACGACGTGGTGTTCGCCTACTCCGACGTCGCGCACGAGTACGTGATGCACAAGGCGAGCGAGGTGTTGGCCGCTGGCGCGAACTTCGTGCTCCTGGGCCCCGATGCCACGATGCTCAAGGCGACGATCCCCACGGTCGCGGTCACCGCGGTCCGGACGGGCGTCGGCAAGAGCCAGACGACGCGCGCGATCGCGGGCGCGATCAAGGCGGCGGGCAAGAAGGTCGTGGCGGTCCGTCATCCGATGCCCTACGGCGACCTCGAGGCCCAGCGAGTGCAGCGGTACGCCGTGCTCGAGGACCTCGATCGCTACGACTGCACGATCGAGGAGCGCGAGGAGTACGAGCCGCACATCGCGAGCGGAACCGTGATCTACGCGGGGGTCGACTACGGCGACATCCTGGCTCAGGCGCAAGCAGAAGCCGACGTGTTGCTGTGGGACGGCGGGAACAACGATCTGCCGTTCTACACGCCCGACGTGTGGATCACCTTGGTCGACCCGCTCCGGGCCGGTCATGAGCTCACGTACCACCCCGGCGAGGCCAACCTGCGCGCCGCCGACGTGATCATCGTGAGCAAGATGGACTCCGCGACGCCCGAGCAGGTGGCCCAGCTCGACGCGACGATCGCCTCGGTGAACCCGCGCGCGACGGTCGTCAAGGCCAACTCGCTCGTGACGGTCGAGGAGCCCGAGTCGATCCGCGGCAAGCGCGTGCTGGTCGTCGAGGACGGTCCCACGCTCACCCATGGCTCGATGAAGATCGGCGCCGGAGTGGTGGCCGCCGAGCGCAACGGCGCCGCCGAGATCGTGGATCCCCGGCCGTGGGCGTTCGGGACGATCGCCGCGACCTTCGAGAAGTACGACGTCGGCGCCGTGCTGCCCGCGATGGGTTACAGCGACGGCCAGCTCTCGGAGATGGAGAAGATCATCGACGCCGCCGACGTCGATCTCGTCGTGATCGGCACGCCGATCGACCTCCGGAGCGTGATCGACATCCGCAAGCCCGCGGTCCGGGTCCGCTACGACCTCGAGATCCTGCCGGGATGGCCGACCCTTGCCGACATCCTGCGGCCCGTGCTGGGGTAGTGGAACGGGTCGTCATCGCCCTGGGCGGCAACGCCTTGCTCCGTCGTGGGGCCGAAGACACGTACGAGGAGATGTATCGCGCCGCGCGGGGCGCGGCCGAGCGCGTCGCCGATATCGCGGCGGCCGGGTGGGAGGTCGTGCTCACCCACGGCAACGGGCCGCAGGTCGGTCGCATCTTGCTGCAGCAGGAAGCCGCCGCCGAGGTCGTGAGCCCGATGCCGCTCGATGTGTGCGGCGCCGAGAGCCAGGGACAGATCGGCTACCTGCTCCAGGTCACGATCGGCGACGTCTTCTTCGAGCGCGGGATGGAGCGGCCGGTCGCCACCGTCCTCACCCTCACGCGCGTGCGCGCCGACGACCCGGCGTTCGCCGACCCCACGAAGTTCGTCGGCCCGTTCTACGAAGCGGACGAGGCGCGGCGCCTCGAGGCGGAGCGCGGCTACACGATGAAGGCGGATCCCCATGGCGGGTGGCGGCGCGTGGTGCCCAGCCCCTCGCCGTATTCGATCGTCGAGACGCCGGTGATCGTCAAGCTGATCGCGGACGGCGTGATCGTGATCGCGAGCGGAGGCGGGGGTATCCCCGTGATCGAGGATGGACCCCGGCTGATCGGCAAGGAGGGTGTGGTCGACAAGGACCGGGCGGCGGCGATCCTCGCGACCGAGGTGTCGGCCTCGACGCTCCTGGTGCTCACCGACGTGAAGAAGGTGCAACGCGGGTTCGGAGGATTCCTCCCCGAAGACATCGACCGTCTGACGGTGGCCGAGGCCAGGGCCCTCCTTCGCAAGGGAGAGTTCGGCGCGGGGTCGATGGGTCCCAAGGTCGAGGCCGCGATGGACTTCGTGCGCACGGGGGGAACGCGGGCCGTGATCGCGGACCTGGACGATGCGCTCGCCGCGCTCGAGGGGACCGCCGGGACCGAGATCGTGGCGTGACGCTCAGACCCGCCGGCGCCGGGGTTCCCGCCCCGGGTTGCGGATGAGCTGAGCAGCCAGGTACAGCGCGAAGAGTCCCACGATGCCCACCAGCGTCACGAGCAGGCCGACGAAGAACCACTCCAGGAACCCTTGGATCGCGAGCAACGGTCACCTCTTCGAGATCGCCGGACCCGCCCATCCTAGCTGGTGGGGGGCTATCTCGAACGCGCGGCTCAAGGACCGGGCCGGGGGATCCGATGCAGCCAAAGCAAGCGGTCGGGCAGGTTGGTGCATGAGCATGGAGACGCCGATGGATGACGTGACGAATACCGCCGAGAGCCTCGAGGACGTCGAGAAGCACAAGGCTGCGGCTCCGCCGTCCCCACGTGTCGGCGACGAGAAGGCGTACGAGGACAGCTGGTACCAGGTGCTGAAGGGCTGGCAGACACCGGCCGACGACGACGCCGACGACGACGCCGACGACGACGACGAGAGCTGACCCAGGTCGAGCTCCGGTAGGGATCGCCCCGGGTCCACGATCGGACCCGCACCCCGTCGTAGGCTTCCGAGCATGAGACTGGGGATCCTCACCGGCGGGGGCGACGTGCCCGGCCTGAACGCGTCGATCAAGGCTGTCGTGATGCGCGCTGCGTCCGAGGGGCACGAGGTCGTGGGCATCCGACGAGGCTGGGGCGGCCTCGTGGAGACGAACCTGGACGACCCGGCGACGATCGCCGCGAACAGCGTTCGGCTCGACCCCGGGGTGGTCAGGACGATCGACCGGAGCGGCGGGACGTTCCTGCATTCCTCGCGCACGAACCCGGGCAAGGTGCGGGCGGCCGACGAGCCGGCCTTCCTTGCGGCGGGCCGGGAGGGCGACGAGGCGCGCGATCACACGGCCCACGTCATGCGGGTGATCGAGCACCACGGGCTCGACGCGCTGATCCCGATCGGCGGCGACGACACGCTCTCGTTCGGTCTGCGGCTGCACGAGGAGGGCGTTCCCGTCATCGCGATCCCCAAGACCATGGACAACGATGTCCACGGCACCGACTACTGCATCGGGTTCTCGACCGCGGTGACGCGCACCGTGAACTTCGTGCACCAGCTGCGGACCAGCGCCGGCTCGCACGAGCGCCTCGCGGTGGTCGAGGTGTTCGGCCGGTACAGCGGCGAAACCTCGCTGGTCTCGGCGTACCTGGCCGGGGTCGATCGCGCCGTGATCTCCGAGGTGCCCTTCGACATCGACCGGCTGGCCTCGCTGCTGCTGGAGGACAAGCGATCGAACCCCAGCAACTACGCGATGATGACGATCTCGGAAGGTGCCACGATCGAGGGCGGCGAACTGGTGCAGGGCGGTCCCGAGGACGCGTACGGACACAAGAAGCTGGGGGGCATCGGCCAGCTCACCGCCGAGCTCCTGAAGGAGCGGACGGGCGAGGGCATGATCCACCAGCAGCTCGGCTACCTGATGCGCTCGGGGAGCCCCGACTCGCTCGACCTGATGGTCGCGATCAACTACGCGGTGATGGCGGCTGACCTCGCGATCGAGGGCGTGAGCGGGCGACTCGTGGCCCTGCGCAACGGCAACTACGTGAACGTGCCGCTGACGGTGCTGGGTCAAGGCGTCAAGCGCGTGGACGTCGACTCGCTCTACGACCGTGAGGCCTATCTGCCGAAGATCCGCCACGTCGACGGCAAGCCGATGTTCCTGTACTGAACCGACGGGTGCGCCGCCGGTAGACTCGGCGCCATGGCTGCGTTCCGCGTCGACCTGCGTTCCGACACCGTCACCGCGCCCTCGCCGGCGATGCGCACAGCGATGGCCGAGGCCGAGGTGGGCGACGCCTGGTACGGCTCCGATCCCACCGTGAACCGTCTGCAGGAGCTCGCGGCCGAAACGCTCGGTACCGAGGCGGCCCTGTACGTGCCCACGGGCACGATGGGCAACCAGATCGCGCTGCGGCTCCATGTACAGGGGAGCGGCCATCTGGTCGCGAGCTCCAACGTCGCGCACGTGGCCACGACAGAAGTCATGACCTCCGCCGTCTTCTCGGGCATCGCGTTCCGAACCGTGGACCCCGGCCCCCGAGGGTGGATCGACGCCGCGCAAGCGTCGGCGCTGCTCGAGCCCGACAGCTACTACGAGGTCGAGGAGGTGGATCTGCTCGCGGTCGAGAACACGGCGGGAGCGGTCGGGGGACGGGTGCTCCCGATCGACGAGCTGCGCGCCGTCCGCAAGGTCGCCGACGACGCGGGCGTGCCCGTGCATCTCGACGGCGCGCGGCTGTTCAACGCGGCCGCGGCGACCGGGGTCGACGCTGCGGCGTGGGCGCGCGAGGCCGACACCGTGATGGTCTGCGTCTCGAAGGGGCTCGGGGCCCCGATCGGCTCGCTCCTGTGTGGGCCGGCCGAGATGATGCCCGAGGCCCGCCGCCTGTGGATCCTGTTCGGGGGCGCCTGGCGCCAGGCGGGGATCATGGCGGCCGCAGGGATCGTCGCTCTGCGGGAAGGTCCTCAGCGCCTCCACGAGGATCACGAGCGGGCCCGACGGCTCGCGGAGGGCGTCCACGAGATCCTGCCGGGCGCCATCGATCACGAGCAGGTTGCAACGAACATGGTGCTCGTCGACACAGATGCGGTGGGGCTGCCGATGCTCGAGACGCTCGAGCGGTTGGCGGCCCTCGGGGTGGGCGTCACCCACAGCGCCGGCAAGGTGCGGATGGTCACCCACCTCGACGTCGATGACGACGGTGTCGCCGTTGCGCTGGACGCCTGGCGATCCATCGCACGAGACGCCGCGAAGGAGGAGCGATGAGCCTGTTCACGAAGCACGTGCCGCCCGAGGTCGCCGACCGGGTCCCGCCCGGCCAGCGTCTGGTCAAGACCTGGCCCGTGCTCCATTACGGCCCCGTGCCCACGTTCGACGGTACGGACTGGGACCTCGAGGTCTCGGGGCTCGTGGAGAACCCCTTCACGCTGAGCTATCAGGAGCTCCGCGATCTTCCCAACGTGACGGTCGACGCCGACATGCACTGCGTGACCGGCTGGACCACCCTCGACAACACGTGGGAGGGCGTGTCCTTCCGCACGATCGTCGAGATGGCCAAGCCCCAGCCCGAGGCGAAATGGGTGATCGCGCGCTGCGCGTACGGCTACACCTCGAACCTCTCGCTCCAGGCGATGGCCGACGACGACGTGCTCCTCGCATGGCGCAACCACGGGCAGGACCTGGAGCCCGATCACGGCTGGCCGCTTCGCCTGGTCGTGCCCAAGCGTTATGCATGGAAGAGCGCGAAGTGGCTCACCGGCCTGGACTTCAGCGCGAAGAACACGCGCGGGTTCTGGGAGGTCCGTGGGTACCACATCCACGCCGAGCCGTTCGCCGAGGAGCGCTACACGCATCAGGAGGGCCGAGGGGCCGAGCTCGAGCCCTAGGGGGCGACGAGCGTCCGGAGCCGGGCGATGTCGGCGGCGTGCCGCTCGGCGTCGCCGGGCGTCTCCAGCACGAACGTCCAGTCGGCGACGTCGGCGCGGCCGAGGATCGCGCTCCAGCCCTCGATCCCGATGTGTCCGTCGCCGATGTTCTCGTGGCGATCGCGCCGTTCCCCTCGCGGGTACATCGAGTCGTTCGCGTGCACGAGCCCGACGCGTTCCATGAGACCGTGCGCCGCGAGCTCGGCGAGCAGCTCGTCGACGCCGTCGGGCGTGTCGAGGCCGTAGCCGGCCGCGAAGAGATGGCAGGTATCCAGGCACAGACTGACTCGATCGTCCCCGGCTGCGTCGAGGAGCGCGGCGGCCTCCGGGATCGTGGACGCGACGGCGCCCGACGTGCCCGCCATCAGCTCCACGAGGACCCGAACGTCCTCCGCGTCGCGCGCGGTGCGGCGGAGGGTCTCGGCGGCCCGCTGGCGGGCGTCGTCGCGGTCGCCATCCGCCCCGCCCGCCCCGCTGTGCACGACCAGGAGGTCCACGCCCATCCGGCCGCACGCGAGGGCCGTGGCCGACGCCAGCTGGCGGGACCGCTCGAGGAAGGCCGGGTTCGGGGAGGCGATGTTCACGAGGTAGGGCGCGTGCGCCGCGAGGGGACCGAGCCTGGAGGTCCGCCATGCCTCGCGGAACGCCGCGGCCTGGTCGTCGCGGATCGTCGGTCCCGACCAGGCCCGAGGATTCGAGAGGAAGATCTGCGCGCAGTCGGCGCCCCGGTCGCGGCACTCCTTGACGACACCGCGGGTGGCCTCCGAGCCCCGCCGGACGTGCGCGCCGAACCTCACGCCATGAACAGCGTGATCGTATCGCCGAAGCGCACCGTGGTCCCTACCCCGGGCGACTGGCTGAACACGACCGACCCGGTGGTGCCGGGAAAGACCTGGAAGCTCAGCACGAGACCGTACTCACCGGCGAGCGCCTGAGCCGCCGACTTCGACAAGCTGCGGAAGTCGGGCGCCGGGAACTGCTCCGGGCCTTTGGAGACCGTGAGCGTGATCGTCGACCCATAGGGCGCTTGCGTACCCGACGGCGACTGGCTCATCACGCGCCCTTCCTCGATGTCGTTCGAGAACTCCTCGACGACCGAGACCTGGAAGTCCTGGGCCTCGAGGCGCCTCGTGGCCTCGTCCTGCATCTTGCCCA
>JANLXF010000183.1:0-8968 GCA_031364965.1 Actinomycetes bacterium
GTCAACGCAGCCGCCACTCCGGATGCTCGGCGATCGGGTGTCGTGCCGTCTCGACGGTCGCGACGAGCTTCGCGTCGGGGTGCCGCTGGAGCAGCGTGATCGGGTACTCGGGCGTGGGGTCGGAGAACAGGGCCACGCGGAACGCCGTCTGCTTCCAGGCGCCCGTGTCGCTGTACAGCCGGACCCGGCGCCCCGACAGGCACTCGCGCATCCCGAGTGTGATCGACATCGGCGGGACGAACTGGTACGCCGCCCCGAACGTCCGGTGCGCGAGCGCGATCACGGTGTCGAGGTTGTTGTCCTGGATCCGGATCGTCGAGTCCGCGAGCTCCTCGAGCGTGAAGGCGCTGAACGGGTGCCGTCGCGCCTGGTTGTACGCCACGTGGCCGTCCTGGCCCCACCCACCGAGCGTGAGGTCGATCGGCGCCTCGGTGATCGCCTCGGCGACCCGCTCGGCCGTCGACGGTAGCAGCCAGAAGCGCTGATCCTCGGGCACGGTCAACTCGGGATGGATCCCTCCGTAGAAGTGCCGCTCCATGAACGAGCGGAAGTTGTACGGATGCGCTTCGGGGAGGAGCCGCCCCTGCGTGTCGAGACATTCGTCCATGTGGAAGACGGTGAGATTCGCCAAAGACAGTCCGCGCGCGTTGACCTCGTCGGTCCACGACGCGTACCACGAGGAGGGCCCGCACGGCACGATCGCCCGGGTCGGCCGGTCCTCGGCGTTGTTCGCCTCGATGAGCTCGATCAGCTCGAGCGCCATCATCCGTCCCATCTCAGAGGAGTCCGCGACGATCTCGAAGCGAACCTTCGTCTCGCGCTGGGGGAGTTCCTCGACGGGGATCCGGCACCACTCGTACAGGTCGCTCAGATCGACGTTCGTCATCACTTGCCCTGCCCGTAGGTCGAGTGGTACCGGTCCCACCACTGCTCGATCTCAGCCGGCGGCAGCGGCGGAACCTCGCCGAGCTGCACCGCGAGCCACATCGTCTTCGCGGCGTCCTCGACCATCGCCGCGGCCTTTAGGGCCTTGCGCGGCGTCTCGCCGAACGCGAATACCCCGTGGTTCGCCAGCAGGATCGCCGGCGCGCGCGTGCGGTGCGCGAGGATCGCGTCGCCGATCGCGTCGCCCTCGTTCGGCGCGTAGGGCGCGCAGGGGACGTCACCGCCGAACTCGTCGGCCAGGGCGGTGAGCGCGCACGGGATCGGCCGACGGGCTGCGGCCCACGCGGTGGCGTAGTTCGAGTGTGTGTGGATCACCGAGCCGATCGTGGGATCGCCGAGATAGAGCGCCAGGTGATGGGGTGTGTCCACGCTGGGGTTCAGCTTGCTCATGACGTGGTCGGGCACGTCCGCGGCCGGCACGTGGTCGCCTTCGAGCGTCAGCACCACGAGGTCCTCGGGGGTGAGCGTGTCATAGTCGACGCCGCTCGGCTTGATGATGATGATGCCGTGCTCGCGGTCGATGCCGCTCGCGTTCCCGCTGTGCATCACGACGAGGCCGGTGGCGGGCAGTTGGGTGTTGGCCCACCAGACCTCCTGACGGAGGGTTGCGAAGTCCATGTCGGTCCTTCCTTTCAGAGCACGTCTGCGAGTGGCGAGCCGAACGCGAGGCCCGCGCGCTCGGCGAGCGCGACCAGGGCGGGCAGGTCGGCATGCGGATCGATCGTGTGCGGCGAGGTGACCGAGACGGCCGCGAGCAGTACACCGAGGTCGAGAGCGCAGGTGAGCAGGTCCGTCGGCGCGTCGATGACGGGAACGAACGAGACCCCCGCCGCGATCCCCGCGAGGACGCCTCCGAGGAGCGCGTCACCGGCGCCCGCGGTGCTCGCGACGTCCACTGCGATCGAAGGCCGGTGATACCACCGACCCTCGTCGAATGCGAACGCCCCGTCCTCGCCGGCCGTGACCACGAGACGCAGTGGGCGACGGTCGGCGCCCGTGGCGGTGACGAGCGCCGCCAGCACGTCGTCGGGAGTGTCCGGGTCGAGCGCGCCCCCCGCCAGCGTCGCCACCTCGTCGGCGTTCAAAGCCACGAGGTCTGCGAGCTCGAAGAGGCCGTCGTCGCGCGCCGTCTCGACCTCGCCCGAGACGAAGCTCGCCACGCGGAACGCGCCGTGCCTCGTGGCGAGCTCCAACAGCCGGCGCCGCGGCCCCAGGCCGACCTCGGGGGCCGCGAGCGCGATCGTGCGCGTGCCGTCGGCAGCCAGGAGCGGCTCGAGCGCATCGACGTCGGCCTCGGTGAGCGCCGCGCTCGCCGAGTCGAGCGTGGTGAGGTTCCCCCCGGTGCCGTCGGGGTATTGGAAGCAGACGCTGAACAGCGACGGCCGGTCTTCGAGCGTCCCCACGTTCGCGGTGTCGATCCCTTCGGCGCGCATCTCGTCGAGCGCCCACCGACCGGTGACGTCGTCGCCCACGTAGCCGAGCGGCACCACGCGGAACGGCCCACCCGACGGGCTCCCCCCCAGGAGCACGGCGACGTGGTGCGCGACGATGTGCAGCTTGCAGGCGTCGCGGACATCGAGGAGGTGCGCCCCGCGACTCTCCTCGCGCCCGAGCGTCGCGTCGCCCTCCAGGGCGAGGAACATCCCGCCGCCGATCCCGCCGACGCCGACCAGCGTGCGGAATGGCGGGTCGGCGGGAAGCCGGAGCGGGGTCACGTCGGCGCGCCCCCCGCCCTGACCGGGTTCGAGAGGGTGCCGATGCCCTCGATCTCGACCTCGACCTCGTCGCCGTCGCGCAGCCACACGGGCGGCGTACGGGCGAAGCCCACGCCGGGCGGCGTGCCGGTCGCGATCAGGTCGCCGGGCTCCAGCGTCATCGTCAGGCTGATCGAGGCCACGAGCTCGGCGACCCCGAACACCATCTGCTCCGTGCTCGAGGACTGGAGCTCACGACCGTTCAGGCGCAGGCGGATCGCGAGCGCCTGCGGATCGGGGATCTCGTCCGCAGTCACGAGCCACGGCCCGCACGGCAGGAAGGTGTCGATCGCCTTGCCCAGCATCCACTGCGAGGTGCGGTTCTGCAGGTCGCGTGCCGAGACGTCGTTCATGCACGTGTACCCGGCGACGAACGACAGGGCATCGTCGACGCCGACGCGGCGCGCCGTCCGCCCGATCACGACGCCCAGCTCGGCCTCGAAGTCGGGCTCGCTCGTCTCGGGCGGGAGCACGATCGCCGCGCCCGGCCCAATCACGCTGTTCGCGAACTTCGGGAACAGGATCGGCACCTCGGGGAGCGGCAGGCCCGACTCCTCGGCGTGGTCGCGGTAGTTGAGCCCGATGCAGATCACCTTGCCGGGCCGCGGCACCGGCGCCAGCAGCCGGAGCGACCCGAGCGGCACGGGCGTCGCGTCGACGGCCTCGCCGGTGGCGAGGTAACCCACCAGGTCGGGCCCCATCGGGACGACCTCGTCGCCCTCGACGCAGCCGAACCCTCCCTCGAACGAGACGAGCCTCACGGCGTCAGCACCACCTTGAACCGGTCCGTCGTGTCGACGAGCTCCTCGAACGCGCGCTGTCCGTCGGCGAGCGGCATCGAGGTGAACCAGCCCGAGGTGTCGATCGTCCCGCCCTCGATCAGCGCGAGGGCCCGCGCGAAGTCCGCGTCCGTCCAGGCGAACGACCCGGTCACCTGGATCTCCTTGCCGGCGATCGCGAAGAAGTCGATCGTGCCCGCTGGCATCCCGAGCCCGACCGCCTCGAACCTGCCGCCGGGCCGGACGACCCGAAGCCCCAGCGCCCACGTCGCCTCGAAGCCTGCCGCGTCGATCACGACGTCGACGCCGCGTCCGCCGGTCGCCTCGCGCAGCGCCGTCTCGGGATCGTCGCCCTCGAGCGGGGTGGCGCCCTGCGCCCGCGCGTACGCCAGGCGTCCCGCGACCGGATCGGTCGAGAAGACCCGGCGAGCGCCCTGTTCGAGCGCCATCCGCGCCATCAGCACGCCGATAGGCCCGGCACCGATCACGAGGACGTCGTCGTCGTCCCGGACCGATCGCGTCGTCACGTGCACGGCGTTCGCGAGCGGCTCGGTGAGCGTCGCGAGATCGTCGGGCACCGACTCCGCGATCGGGACGGCGGCCGACGCCGGGACCGTGAAGCGGCTCGCGAACCCGCCCGTCAGCTCGCGTCCGACCAGGCGCCCGTTCGGGCACACGTTCGTGCGGCCGGCGCGGCATGCCTCGCAGGCGCCGCACGGAAGGATCGGGCTCAGCACGACGCGCTCGCCCACACGTACGGCGTCGACCCCCGCGCCCACCTCGTCGATCGAGCCGACGGCCTCGTGGCCCATGATGAGCGGCGGGATCCGGCGTGGGCTCGCTTCGCGGAAGCCGTGCAGGTCGGACCCGCAGACGGCGGCGGCGGCCGTCGCGATCACGACCTCGCCCGGGCCCGGCGCCGGTTCGGGCGCGTCCTGCAGCTCCATCCTCCGCGGTCCCAGGTACACGAGCGCCTTCATCGCTGCCTCCCGCTGCTCCAGACGAACGGTCGTTCGCGCACGGGGACCAGCACCGAGACGCCCGGGTGGTCGCGCTCCACGCTTTCGACCAGGTGCGCCGGGTAGCCGCGGTTCCGCGCGAAGAGATCGTGATGCATCGGGACGACCGCGCCCGCGTCGATCTCGGTCGCGAGCCAGGCCGCCTCGCGCGCCGACAGGTTCCCGACGATCCCTCGCGACTCACGTTCGTGGTCGCGGCCGTTGATCGGCAGCAGGGCGAGGTCGATCCCGAGGTCGCGCAGGCGATCCTCCATGCCCTCGTAGTGGATCGTGTCGCCCGCGTGATAGATGCGGACGGGGCCGGCGTCCACGACGTAGCCGAGGAACCGGACGAGCCCGTCCGACATCGCCTCGCCGAACGTGTACGCGTCATCCATCGTCACGCCGTGAAGCGCTGGCACTGCCCCGATCGTCAGTCCCGCAAGGTCGAGCGTCTCGCCCGGCTGAAGGCCCACAACGCGGTCGGCGCCGATGCCGACCTCGGTCACCATGTCGACGATCGGCGTCGGCACGACGAACACCGCGCCCGGCGAGGCCGCTGCGATCGCGGGCGCGCTGGCCGCGTCGAAGTGGTCGACGTGCTCGTGGGTGCATAGCACCAGGTCGACGTCGCGGACCGCGTCCGGGTTCAGCGCGCTCTCGTACTCTCGTCCGCGGTACGGGGCGAGGAACGGATCGAGGAGCGCGGTCGCGCCTCCGGCCCGAAGGATGAACCCGGCCTGACCCAGCCAGGACAGGCCGATCGCGCCGTCGGGAACGTCGAGGTCGCGGAGCCGGTCCAGCGGAGAACGGTCGGTCGTCATCGTCGCCTCCTCACATGGCCAGCTGTCCGCCGTCGATCACGAGCAGCTCACCGGTGATGAACGTCGCCTCATCGGACGCGAGGAACGCGTAGGCGGCCGCGACCTCCTCGACCGTGCCCGAGCGGCCGAGCGGGATCTTCTCGCGCTCGTACTTCGCGGTGTACTCCGGGTCCTCGGCCTCGCCCTGCAACGGCGTGAAGATCTTCCCGGGGCACAGGGCGTTCACGCGGATCCCGTGCGGCCCGAGCTCTGTCGCCATCGTGCGGGTGAGCATCGAGATCGCGCCCTTCGAGGCGTTGTAGTGGGTGTACCCGGCCTCGCCCTCGAACGCGTTCGTCGACGACATGTTTACGATCGCACCGCCTTGTCCGCGCTCGACCATCCGCTTCGCCACCGCCTGCGCCACGAGGAACATGCCCCGCAGGTTGATGTCGAGGATCTGGTCCCAATGCTCGAGCGTGATCTCGAGGAACGGCTCCTGCCAGGCGACGCCGGCGTTGTTCGCGAGGACGTCGATGCCGCCGAGGAACGCGTCAGCCGCATCGACGAGGCGCTCGACGTCCTCGGGGAGGCTGACGTCACACGCGATGCCGTCGATCTCGCCGAGCGGGCGAAGGGTCTCGACCGCCTCCGCAACCCCGTCCGCGTGTCGCGCGCACAGGAACACGCGGCATCCCTCCTCGAGGAACCGGCGCACGGCCGCCTCGCCGATCCCGCGGCTCGCGCCGCTCACCAGCACGCCCTTGCCGGTCAGGCCGCGCATCACCGCATCCGTCCCCTCGCCTCGATCGCGATCTCGCGCTCCACCGCGCCGGCGCGCACCCCGTACGCGACGTCGAACATGTTCACGCACGAGCACACGTGCAGCGGGATCACCTCGACGCGGTCGCCGATCCGCACGTCGTCCTCACCCGTGCGATGGCCCACACCGTGCTCCTCGTTCATGAAGTCGAGCCGCAGCTCCGGGCGCCCGAGGACGACGCCTCGCCCGGGGAACGGCGGTCCGTCGCCGCCGTCGGACGTGAACGTCTTCGTCCCCGCGTCCAGCACGAAGCGGTCCGGCGTGGGGTGCGCCACGACGGTCGCGAGGACCCGCGCCGCGCATGTCGCCTCGGTCGCGACGCCCAGGCGCATCTGCTGCACGTCGTTGAAGACGTAGGTCCCCGGCCTGATCTCGGTCACGCCGGGGACGCGCGCGCCCATCCGCGCGGTCGGGGTCGATCCGACGCTGATCTCGCGCAGCTCGATCCCGGCGGCGGCGCACGTCTCGGCGGTCTCCACCAGGTCGAGCACCTCGCGTTCGGCCGCCGTGCCAAGCTCGTCGGCGTTCGCGCTGCGATAGGCATGCCCGGCGTGCGTGAGCAGTCCGACGATCTCGACACCCGGCACCCGCGCGACCTGCTGCACCAGCTCGACCGTCGGCGCCCCCGGGGCCCGGCCGACACGGTGATGTCCGGTGTCGACCTCGATGAGGACCTCCACGTCGCGGCCGAGGTCGCGGCCGACCGTCCCGAGTCCCTCGGCCACCTCCACCGAGTCCGTCGTCGTGCGGACCTGCGCGCGCTCCATGAGGGCCCGGAGCCGCGCGAGCTTCGCCTCGCCGATCAGCGGGTAGGCAACGAGCACGTCGTCGATCCCCGCGTCGACCATGACCTCGGCCTCGCCGAGCTTGGCCACCGTGATCCCGCTCGCGCCCGAATCGAGCTGCATCCGCGCGATCACGGGGGACTTGTGGGTCTTCGTGTGGGGACGCAGACGGACACCGGCGGCGCGGGCAACCTCCGCCATCTCGGCGATGTTGCGCGCGACAACGTCGAGGTCGAACAGCAGTGACGGGGTGTCGAGTTCCGCGAGCGTGCTCACTGCGGGAGGTGGAGCACGGCGTCGATCTCCACCAGGATCCCGCGCAGCTCAGCACCCGTGGTCGTGCGGGCGGGGCGGGGGAGCTCGTGGAAGATCCGCCCGTACGTCGCGTCGAAGCCGGCGAACAGGTCGATCGACGAGAGGAACACGGAGACCTTCACGACGTCGCGGAGCGACCCGCCCGCAGCGGCCGCGATCGCCGCGAGGTTGCGCAGCGTCAGTTCCGTCTGCTCCTCGATCGTCGAGCCGGCGACCACGAGCGTGCCCGGATCGAGCGGTCCCTGCCCGGACACGAAGACGAAGTCGCCGGCGCGCACGGCTTGGGAGTACGCCCCGGATCCCCGCGGCGCCGCGTCGGTCACGATCTCGATGTGTTCGGCCACGGGCTCCCTCCGGCGTCGGGGCGCTGCTCGGCGCCACCCTCGCCGCGAGTCTAGTACGGCGCGCGCCGCTGCACACATCTGGTGCTTCTCACCCTCAATCGTTCACGAACGTGCATCCCCGGAACGGGCTGCAGTACGATGCCGAGCGGACACGCAGCCCTCGAGAGGAGCCACGACATGGCGGCCGATGGACCCAGGATCGTGATCGTCGGCGCGGGGGGCTGGGTCTTCCCGCTCGAGCTCTCCCGCGACGTGCTCGCGTTCCCCGCGCTGGCCGGCTCGTCGCTCGTCATGTACGACATCGATCCCGCCGGCTCCGAGCGCACGCGAGGCTTCGTCCAGCGGATGATCGACGACGCGAAGCTGCCGACGACCGTCGAGGTCGCGCACGATCTGCGAACCGCGCTCCGCGGGGCCGACGTGATCATCACGGTCTTCCAGGTCGGCGGGGTCGAGGCCTACGCGCACGACGTGCTGATCCCGCGCGAGTACGGCATCGACCAGACCGTGGGGGACACGCTCGGGCCGGGAGGGATCTTCCGCGGGTTGCGGAGCGTGGACGCGCTGCGCGAGGTGGCCGAGGCGATGCTGGAGGTCTGCCCCGACGCCTGGCTGCTGAACTACGCGAACCCCATGTCGGTGAACGTCTGGGCCACCGACCTCCTCGGCGTGAAGATCGTCGGGCTCTGCCACAGCGTGCAGGGCACCTCCGAGCTCCTCGCCCGCGAGCTCGAAGTTCCCTACGACGAGGTCACGTTCGAGTGCGCCGGCGTGAACCACACCGCGTGGTTCACCACGTTCATGCGGGGCGACGAGGACCTGATCCCGAAGATCCGCGAGGTGATGATGGCGCGCCACGTGGACAGGTCGATCCCGATGCTGTCGCGCTCCGACGACCCCTACGAGAGCATCGAGCGCGTGCGGGCGGAGCTGATGATGCTCACGGGCTACTTCCACACCGAGTCGAGCCACCACGCGAGCGAGTACTGGGCGTGGTTCCGCAAGACCCCTGACCTCACCGCCGCCTACCTCGACCGGCACTGGGATTACCTCGAGATCTGCCAGAGCGTCGACGCGGACTACACGAACGACGACGTCGTCGAACAAGCCCGGCGCGACGGGCCGCAGCATGGGGGCGAGTTCGCCGCGCCCATCATCGACAGCCTGGTCACCGGGACACCGCGCGTCGTGTACGGGAACGTGCGCAACGGTGCGTCGATCGAGAATCTCCCACCCGAGGCATGCGTCGAGGTCGCGTGCCTCGTCGACGGGAACGGTGTCCGCGCCACGCGGTACGGCCGCCTGCCGTCGGCTTGCGCCGCGCTGAACCAGACCCAGATCACCGTGCAGCGGCTCGCCGTCGAGGCGGCGATGACCGGCGACCGCGACCTGGTGCACGCGGCGGTCGCGCTCGACCCCCTG